>JAWOEL010000039.1:0-40506 GCA_046482735.1 Bacteroidales bacterium
CGGGCCGTGAGCCAGGCCCGCCAGGTGGGCATGTACCTGATGCGCCAGAACACCGACCTGTCCCTGCCGCGCATCGGTGACGTGTTCGGCGGCAAGGATCACTCCACCGTGATGTATGCGGTGGAGCAGATCGAGAGGAAGGTGCACAGCGACCCGCTGCTGGCCCGGCAGGTGCAGCAGGTGCGCGACCTGCTGCAGATCGATTGCCGCCGCCGCCGCTGATGTTGGTGGCCGCTGGGTGGCAGCTGCTCAGTTGCAGCCCTGCACGGAGATGCGATAGCTGAAGCCGAGGGCGTTGGGATCGTCGCTGGCGCCCACCTTGAAGTTCATCTGGCTTTCCTGCTTGCCGGGCACGGCCAGGAAGGGGCCGAACATCTTGCCGGTGCCGATGGGTGGGTTCATGCGCTGGTCGATCACCTTGAGGCTGGTGCCGTCGCTGAACTTCATGTAGCCCTCCACCGGATAGGTGGCGTTGGCATCGGAGGAATTGGCCGTGAAAAAGAATTTGTAGCGCTGATAGGGCTGATCAACGATGAAATCGGTGTTCCAGTTGGGCCGCCCGATCAGGCGACCTCGATCCACCCGCTTGGTCACGATGTCACTGCTGCCATCACCACCGATCGGCTGCAGAAAGGTGCAGGTTTCTGCGCGTCCGGCGTTGGCGCCCGCCAGCGGCAGGGCGCAGGCCAGGGCGAGGGCCGCCAGTTGGGAGTGTGTGAAAGACGGCAGGGACATGGACTCGATTGTTCGTTCCAACACACCCTAGATGAGCGGCCTGGCGAGATCCAGTCCTTCCACTTCGCCCTGAAACACCCGGCTGGCGGTGATATATTGAATCATGCATACGTATGGTATCAAATACATTTACAAATAACGAATCATGCATACGTATGGTATCAAATACATTTACAAAAAGTGAATCATGTGATTTTACAACAGAATCCAGAAAAATAAGACTGTCATTCACTACAGCTATCTCATCATCAACATATATTTTCGTTACCGCATCCTGATTATTAATTGGATTGGCTAAATTAATAATTCTCATATCACCTGCACTATTACCGGAACGTAAAATAGTATCTAAAGCAGGTATATCGCCTTTTGATACTTTTTCCCAACTTGTGTCATCCCAATAATAAAAGGTATTCTCATCAGTATCAAAAACCAACAAACCATTATCAGCAGTATCTAATGAATCTACAAAACTTGCATCTTGTCTTTGAGATGTTGTAACACTAGGTACAAGTAAACCTTGATTATTTGTAGGAGAAACAACATGCAATGCTGCATTCGGATTTGGTTCTTGCGTATTTATGCCGACTGAACTTTGTCCAAATACAGCATACATTGACATCGTTAAAAAAATGACACCTACTATTTTTCTCATATAGCGTCTAAAATTATTTTGCATAACAATAAATTTTAATTTTTACAGCTTTATTTACGTATTAATACGCAAAAGTAAAATCTTTTTTAATAAAAAAAACAAAAAACAAAAAAAATAACACTGTGTTTTGTTATTTTATTATTAAACCACCAGCAATCACATCATTATCTTCGTAAAAAACAGCACTTTGACCGGGTGTGACTGCTGAAACATTTTCTTTAAAAAAAACCTCATATTCTGTTTTATTTTTTTTAGTCACTGAACATACTACGGGTTTTGTGTTATATCTAATTTTCACATATATATCTTTATGTATTGGTAATTCATCATATTTTAAAAAATTAACCGTATCAACAGTCATTGTTTTCTGATTAGTTTCATCTTTATCACCAAGTACTATTTCATTTGTCTCCTTATTTATAGACAACACATACGCTGGTTTACCCAATGCTATTCGCAATCCTTTTCTTTGACCTATTGTATAATAAGGATAGCCTTCATGCTGACCTAAAACACTTCTATTAGTTGATATAAAATTTCCTTTTCCAATTTTTTTATCTATATCAGGTACCATATTCCGTAAAAAAGATCTATAATCATTATCAGGTATAAAACATATTTCCTGACTTTCTTTTTTAGACGCTAATTTAGTAAACCCCCTTTCTTCTGCTAATTGTTTTATTTCTGATTTTTTATACTTTCCTAGTGGAAATAACGATCGTTTTATCTGTTCCTGCGTTAATTGCCACAATACATATGACTGATCTTTTGACACATCAGTTGCACGAGTAAGAAAATATTTTCCATTTAATTCCGCTCGTTGTGAATAATGACCAGTTGCCACATATGTACAACCAAGCTCATCGGCAGTATCCAATATTGCTCCCCACTTAATTGCCGGATTGCAAACTACACATGGATTAGGTGTTCGTGCATTCATATATTCATGTATAAAATCGGCTACCACAATTTTCTTAAATTTGTCACGTACATCAACTATATAATGTGGTACGCCAATTTTTTTACAAAAATCCTGTGCTTCAAAAATAGATTCCATACTACAACATCCCGTTTCTTTTTCCGTGCACCCTTCTGATGCATAATCCCATATACGTAGTGTAACACCTACTATATCGTATCCTTCTTCTTGTAATAACAATGCAGTTATAGAACTATCTATTCCGCCACTCATTGCTACAGCTACTTTTTCCATCTTTTTTAACTTTAATAATATAAAAATATAACTTGAAATTACTTAACGCAACTCAATACCAGCAAAAAGCAATTATATTACACAAATACTAGATATAAAAAACTACAAAGTATAACTACTACCGTTACTAAAAAAACAAGCACACTAAAAAGCTGTTTTTCTGGTGGTAAATGTCTAATTATTGGTATTCGTAATGCGATTTTTAAAAAATTACGTATATATCCCGGTTTGTGTTTCTCTTCACGTTGATTCTGAATTTCTGTTGAGCTATGTATCAAATTATATGCTTGTTCATAGTATTCTTCGGGCACTTGTAATTTGACTCCGCCAATTGCATATGACATAAAATTATCAACTTGATTTGTTAACTCATCTTTTAAAAATACCGGTATTCCTTCATTTTTTAATGTTAATTCATCTAAATGAGCTTTATGGGTATACGTATATGTTTTTACTGTTACAAAATTCATACGTTAAAATAATTGGGGTGTATTATGTGAGGTGTCATCTATTATTGATTGTTCAACGGTAAAATCTTCCTTTTCTATTTTAACTTTTTTATATAAAAAAGTCTCTTTTAAAGAAAAATTTCTTGTTTCTATCCCATTTGAATAAAAAACTGTCACGAGTAATTCTCCATATGCAAATGCTTCGTATGAACGAGCATCTACCACAAAATGAGCTTCGGCAACCGTTGCTATTTCGTGCTGAAATAATGGATTTTTTTGCGGTATAGAAAATACGGTATATCCATCTTCAAATCTACTGAAATAATCCTGTAATGCATCAAAATTCGGATTATGTATATGAGAAGGTATCGCTATTTCGACTTTATAGAATTTTTCGACAGCAGAACTTACATTTTTAACTAAAAACTTTGGGTAAAAATTAATTCTGGCAAATTTTCCATTTTCCATATGCGGTATGCCACCGGTGTTTAAAATTGCATATACCTCAATTTCGGACCGTTTACTTTTAGTATATAAATCACGAATTTCATATTCTTCCATACTTTCGGTCTTTATACCCACACGTTTATAAAATCGTTTGTCTTCTGCCATATGTGGGGCTTTATGACTATCTGGAACCGAAATTCCTACACAAAACCGGCCATCCTCAGATACTTCAATTTTCTGTATTACTACATTGGATATGTGCGGATAAATATGTGTTGCACATACTGTTTCTAACCATTCAAGAACTGTTTCATCGGTTAATGCTTGGAGCGAACGTGGTATTTTTCGGGTTGCGTGTATACCAATAAAAATAACACCGCCGTTTGCATTTGCCATAGCACTTATTAATTGCGAAAAAAATAATGCTCTTTTTTCATTACATACCTCTACTTCGCGTGCACCAAGATATTCAACATTAATGCTTTCTTTTATACGAAAATTAAATATATGATCTATACCTTTTTGATTGAGTGATATCATATGTGTTATATTAATTTATTACTAATGTAGAGGTATTTATTCTGTAATACTTACTATTTCATTAAAAATTGAGCATATTTCTTTACTCGGTTTCACTCCATTCTTCGACTCAAAATACTCTGCAAATAAATCTTGCATAGAGCGATTATGTGATACCGCTACAGATGAAGACTCATGTGTCTGTTGAACTGGCATTAAGGGTATAATATAAATTATACCATCATGAATTGCATGCAAAGATTTTATATCAACGGGTCGTATGTATGTGTCAACATGTATAGTTAATTCCACATAACAATCTTGATTATTTTCTAACCATTCGCGTGCTTCTTCAATTCCTGAACAACTTACGCGTACTAAATCTCGCGGCGTGTGCAATTCAACTTTTTCAATCTCTGCTTTCTCACCGGAATTACAGGTAACTATAGTAATATGCTTTTTGTGGTGTGCTTCGGAAAAACTATACGCACATATACTACCTGAATATTGAATATGAGGATTATGTGAAACTATCCTATTTGAATGTAAATGACCTAATGCTACATACTGAATTTGTGAGGGTATCACATTTGGTGGCAACAATTCACTTATAGCTTGAATAGGTTTTTCATTATCTGGTTCTTCTATTTCTGTTTGTGATTTAGGCAATATTAAATGATGCCCCAGGCATATATTAACTCCACTATTATCACAATATGTATCTGCTATTTGTTTCCAAAAAAGACGTAAAGAATCAGTTAAAGTTTTAGATTCGTCCGTAATAAATGCTTCTTTCATTCTGTGTTCATTGGCAAATGGGGCAACTATAACACGTAATTTTTCCTGAGATGCTAAAGTAAATTCGACAAAACCGGGTGCAGTTTTTGAAACCGTAAAAAGTAAATCATTTGTAAATGATGTGTATTGAGATTTAGGATATCCAAATAAAAAAATACCATTATCACGTGCTAATGCATTGGGGGCTTCAATTCTGTCTGGTGAATCATGATTTCCGGCAATTACAACTACCGGTCGCTTACCATTAAGCGATAATTTTTTCAATTGAGAATATACCAATTCGATAGCATCAACCGGTGGATTATACACATCAAATACATCTCCAGCAACAACTACTGCATCTACTGATTTTTTATGTGCTATTGCACAAATTTCATCAAGAACTTTTCGTTGTTCTTCTAATCGGTATACATTACCCAATCGTTTTCCAATATGCCAATCTGATGTATGTAATATTTTCATTTAATTAGTAATATATATGTTATGTCTAAGCATAGTCTGCTAATATTTGCAAAATTAATCTCATACTATAAATATAATACATGCATATAACCATCGTACCTACCATAACTTGGCAATCAAATAGCTAATCACATCAATTTAATAGTATACTATTTTTATACAAAAATACAAATTAAGACTACAACACTACGCAAAAAAAATTATTTATAAAATTAAGATTCTCATAATTATTTATATTTTTGCTTTTCATCGCTAATACAACAAAATATTATGACAGCAGATAATAAAAGAATTTACATTGGTTTTGATATCGGATCTGTATCAATAGATACTGTAATAATGGATGTCGATAAAAACATTTTAAGTACACATTATACTTATACTCACGGACAACCTTTTGCTGTGTTATATGAAGTTTTTCAAGATATTCTAAAAAAACATCCCGAAGAATCAATATCACAGATTGCAGTTACAGGTACCGGCGGAAAAATTGGAGCTGATGTGTTACAGGGAAATTTCGTTAATGAAATAATTGCTCAGTCTTCATCTGTATCACGATTGTATCCCGAAGCGAAAACAGTAATTGAAATGGGCGGTGAAGATTCAAAATTAATTCTCATGGATTCTAAAGAATCTGTCGCACAATCTCAGTTATCTGATTTTTCTATGAATTCATTATGTGCTGCCGGTACCGGTTCATTTTTAGACCAACAAGCCACACGCATAGGTGTTTCCATTGATACAGAATTTGGTGAACTTGCACTCAAATCAGAAAATCCACCGCGTATAGCTGGGCGTTGTAGTGTATTTGCAAAAAGCGATATGATACATCTTCAGCAAATTGCAACTCCTATTCATGATATAGTAGCCGGGCTGTGCTACGCTGTAGCAAGGAATTATAAAAGCACCCTCGGACGAGGCAAAACTCTTGAAAAACCAATACTGTTTCAAGGTGGTGTTGCAGCAAACAAAGGCATGAGAAAGGCTTTTACCGACATACTTAATTTAGAGGAATCTGAACTCATAATTCCGGAACATTACGCTTGCATGGGTGCTATCGGAGCATTATATCATACATTAGAAAATGAAAAATCCGAAAACAAACAATTTCAGGGTCTTTCCAAACTTTCGGAATATCTCTCAAAAGATAAACGAGATTCACAACATTTGGAGCAACTCGAAGAGTCAAAAGCTGTATATAACAAAGATATCATTGATATATCTGCCGAAACTGAAAAAGTTCCGGTATATTTAGGGCTTGATATTGGTTCATTAAGTACAAATCTGGTATTGATTGATGAACATAACAACATTGTTGCTCGTCGATATTTACCTACTGCATCCAAACCTTTAGATGCTATACGGCGGGGATTAGACGAAATTCAAAAAGAAATAGGCGATAAAGTACAAGTAAAAGCAGCGGGCACAACAGGTTCGGGGCGATATTTAACCGGAGACTTCATTGGTGCCGATACTATACAAAACGAAATTACGGCACAGGCTACTGCTGCCATTTCATACGACCCGACTGTTGATACCATTTTTGAAATCGGCGGGCAAGACTCCAAATATATACGCATAGAAAACGGCGTAGTAGTAGATTTTGAAATGAATAAGGTATGTGCTGCCGGAACAGGTTCATTTTTAGAAGAGCAGGCAGAAAAGCTCAATATAAATATTAAAGAAGAATTTGGCTCACTGGCACTTTCTTCTAAAACTCCGGCAAAACTTGGCGATAGATGTACTGTTTTTATGGATTCTGATTTGAATGCTCAAAAACAAAAAGGTGAGTCTACACAAAATCTTGTGGGCGGCTTAGCTTATTCTATTGTGTATAATTACATAAACCGGGTGGTTGGTAATCGCAAAATCGGAGATAAAATATTTTTCCAGGGTGGTGTTACCAATAATAAAGCTGTTGTGGCTGCTTTTGAAAAAGTTACCGGAAAACAGATAATTATTCCTCCACATTTTGATGTGACAGGTGCTATCGGTGCTGCTATATTAGCACGAAAAGAAATACAAGAAACACACAAAGAAACTCGTTTTAAAGGTTTTGAAGTTAGTAAAATACCATATTCGGTAGACAAATTTACTTGTAAAGCATGTTCGAATTACTGCGAAATACGACGTATAAAAATTGAGGGTGAAACAAAACCTCTGTTTTTTGGTGGCAGATGTGACAAATATGAGGTTGAAGAACGTAAAGGTAAGGGTGAAGGTATACCAAATTTATTTGAAGAACGGGAACGAATTCTTGAAAACAATTTTGTTCAGGAAGAGAAAAAAGGTCGTATAAGTATCGGTATCCCCCGCGGATTGATGATTTATTTCCAACAATTTCCGTTTTGGCGTACATTTTTTGAAGAATTAGATTTTCATATTGTCGTTTCTAAACCAACCGACAAAAGTACAATTACTCGTTCTATTGAACTTTTGGCTTCAGAAACATGCTTTCCGGTAGAGGTAATGCACGGACATATTGATAATCTTCTGGAACAAAATGTTGATTATATTTTTTCGCCTTTTATTGTAAATGCAAAAGGAGATTCGTCGAACCCTACAAATAACCCGAACTGCCCGTGGGTACAATCGTATCCGTTTATGGTTCGTGCTGCATATCACGACGAAAAAATTAAAGACAAATTTTTAATACCAACGCTGCATTTTCGCTGGTTTGATAATGTTCTTGTAAAAGAATTAAGTTCGTTTATGAAAGATCAGTTCGGTATTAAAAAACCAAAAGTTAAACAAGCTATCAGCAAGGCTGATGAAGCTCAAATGACATTTGAAAAAACACTTACCAAACGAGGATCTGAAATTTTGGCTAATCTTCCAAAAGATAAACAAGCTCTCGTAATTTTCGGAAGACCGTATAATACAACCGATCCGAATTTGAATTTAGGATTGGCTGAAAAACTCATTAATTTGAATGTGTTACCCATTCCATTAGATTTTCTTCCGCTCCACGATATAAATGTTTTTGATGATTATCCTATGATGTATTGGCCTAATGGTCAAAAAATTATTGCAGGAGCTAAATATGTACGTAAGCATCCGGATTTATTTGGTGTATATATGAGTAATTTCCGGTGCGGACCGGATTCTTTCCTGAAACATTTTGTGTATCACGAAATGAAAAATAAACCCTACTTAAATTTAGAGGTTGACGAACATGGTGCAGATGCCGGAATGATTACTCGTTGCGAAGCATTTTTGGATAGTTTAAAAGGGTATAAACAAAATCAGGAAAATAGTGAAAACCCAAGTCAAAACACAGAGAAAATAAGCGTAAAACATTCACAATCTACCGAAGGGAGAACACTCTACTTCCCGTATATGCGCGACACAGGATTTGTAATATCGGCAGCATCGAGACATTGTGGAATTGATGCTCATTCTCTTCCTATGCAAAACGAACGTGATATAGAGCTTGCACGTAAATATACAAGTGGAGACGAATGTTTTCCTCTTATTTGTACCACAGGTAGTTTCTTGAAAAAATTAATTGACGACAAAGCTGATCCGAAAAAGACAGCATTCTTCATGCCCGACCACAATGGCCCCTGCCGTTTTGGTGAATACAATAAACTGCAAAGAATAACATTTGATATGCTTGGTTTTGAGGATGCAAAAATCATTTCGCCGAGTAATGATGATGCATATGCTGGTATTTCAGGAGGTCAGTCAAGTAAATTCAGAATTGCGGCATGGAAAGGTATGGTTGCAGTCGATTTATTGCGTAAACTTCTGCAGGAACGAAGACCCTACGAAAAAGAAAAAGGTGAAACAAATGCGGTATACAAAGAATATTTAGATAAAATTATTCATTCGGTAGAACATGGTGCAAAAGACAGTATTGACATCATGGAATCTGCTGCCAAACGGTTTTCTCAAATACCGGTTTATACCGATTATCGAAAACCGGTGATACCAATAGTTGGTGAAATTTTTATGCGAGACAATGCTTTTTGTAGTGGCAATATTGTGGAACGTATTGAAGAATTGGGCGGAGAAACAATTATGGCTCCACTCAGCGAATGGCTTTCGTACTCTACATACCGATATTGGAGAGACAGCATGTGGAAACAAGATATGCTTGGAATGTGTAAAGCAAAAATTCAGGATATATCACAAAAAGTGATGGCTAAAAAATTACATAAAACTGTTGAAGATATTGCTGAAATGGAACGGGAAATTCACATTAAAGAAATGATTTCGCGTTGTTCACCATACATTCATAAAGATTATGACGGTGACCCACCTCTTGCTTTTGGTACTGTTTCGGCTTTGACCAAAACTCAAATTTCGGGCGTTATAAATGTATTACCATTTTCGTGCATGCCGGGAACTCTTATCAGTTCGGTTTCGCAAATATTCCGAAAAAATCATAACAATATTCCATGGGAAAATATCACTTTTGATGGTCAGGAAGATGCTTCTATTGATACTCGCTTACAAGCATTTATGCATCAGGCAAAAGAATATTCAAAATTACACGAATATGACAAACCACGAGTTTGGAAATAAACAATCTGTTTATATATAAATGCAAAGAGGCCGACAAAATATTGTCGGCCTCTTTTTTTGAGTACTACTCATACTCTCTCTCTTTACTCCTATTTTTTTATAGTCGTAAAATTATATACAAAATTAGCTAGTTTTACACGAACTACATAAATTCCCGGAACATTTCTTTGTAATACTATTTCTGTATCTGCTTGTCGTATACTTTTGTTATGTATAAGAGTTTGTCCTTTTGCTGAATACACAGAATAAGATGCATTTTCAAAAATTGGTTCTTGCAGACTAATAACAATATTTCCGGCAGCATTTGTATATACAACCGGTTTCTGAACTATAGGATTATCGTCGAACATTGTAGGATTATCAGTTGTATCTTGTGTGACAGTATCTTGATCTGAAGAAGTATCACCATCATTATTATCAGAGGTATCATCTGGAATAGTATCAACTGAATAATTATGACCGGTCCAATTTTGTATGAGATTATACACATATGTACCCGATGTAGTTAAATCATTATCTGTCCATCCTCCTTGCGTACTTGCCCAAGACTCCAATGCTGAAGCTCCTTCATCTTTATTATTAAGTGCCCAATTACAGTGAGTAATATCATGTTCTGCCATAAAATCAACCCAGTCATCACTAGATTTTTCATCAACTCCTCCATCACCATCTGCATCTACTGTTCCCCATTCAGTAATAATTACAGCAATTCCGGAATTCATAGCTGCCTCTATCCTATCACGTAACCACTGAGTATGTGTGCCTGCATAAAAGTGAGCTGTATATGCGATATTTTCGTATGCAGTTATAGGATCTACAGCCGCGTCATCTACTTTCTGAGACCATATAGGCGTCCCTACAACAATTATATTATTAGGGTCGTATTTCCTAATTTCAGCAATTACCGCTTTGGCATACGGCTTAATAACTGTAGACCAAGAGACATCAAGAGGCTCATTGTATAATTCATAAATAATATTTGGATTATTTCCATACTCCTGAGCTATTTTAGAAAAAAATTCTATAGCCTCAGCTTCATAGTTCTCTGCATTATGCGAATGCCAATCGACTATAACATATATATCATTTGCAATAGCAGCATCAATAACCGTCGTAACCCTATCATAATTTGCCGTTTTATTTTGATCACTTGTTAAATATCCACCATTTTCTTCAACTCCCATAGCAGCACGAATGATTGATGCATCCCAGTTTTGTGCAACTTCAGTTACAACGTTTTCATTATAAAACTGATCTCCACCCCACCAAGTATTACTCCAAAACAAACTAGGACCGGCGAAACTAACGGTATCATCATATTGATTTACAATTTTACTACCATTAATTGATAATTGACCATGATAATTCACATACCCATCTATTTGTGAATATAAAGCTTGTGAAAACACAAGAAAAAGCGATAATAAAAGTACATTTTTTTTCATAAACTAGTATTTATTTAGATTTAGGATTATACATAAAAACAATCAAACAGACTACAAACCCTTTATTATATATATATTTTGGTTTATTATATATACGTTTAAATTAATGTAAAATGCCATATATTACAGATTTTTAGTACAATAAAAATTCAATAATAAAACCAAAATATTTAGAATTATACGCAAAGAAAACCATTTTCATATTCTTGACAACGAACTGAATTCAGATTCTAAAAAAAAAGCCTTAAACACAAATGTTTAAGGCTTTATAATTATATAAAATTAGCAATTCTGCACATGTATGTTTATGCACACACTACTTACTTGCCTTCTTTTGTAAAATTAGATATTCAGCTATTTGAACAGCATTAAGAGCCGCTCCTTTACGAATTTGGTCGCCTACACACCAAAAAGAAATACCATTTTCATTGGTTAAATCCTCTCTTATACGACCCACAAATACATCATCTTTACCTGCTAAATCATAGGGCATTGGATATTCAGTCGTTTCCGGATTATCAACAACCGTAATTCCCTTAAAATTATCACAAGCAGCTCTAAATTCATGCGGAGCAACCGGTTTTTCAGTCTCTGCCCATATAGCTTCGGAATGTGCTCGCATAACAGGCACACGAACTGTTGTTGCACTAACTTTTATATCTGAATGCATAATTTTTCGCGTTTCATTATACATTTTCATTTCCTCTTTGGTATACCCATTTTCTACAAAATCGTCAATATGAGGAATTACATTGCACAACAACTGATGAGAAAATTTTTCAACCTTTAAATCATTTCCAGCTGCATAATCAGCTATTTGTTGTTCTAATTCAGCCATTCCCATAGCACCTGCACCACTCGCAGATTGATATGTAGATACATGAACTTTTGTAATATGTGATAATGATTCTAATACCTTCAACGCAACTACCATTTGAATAGTTGTACAATTAGGATTGGCTATTATGTTTCGAGGAGCATTGAGAGCATCTTCCACATTTACTTCGGGAACAACCAATGGCACATCCTCGTCCATACGAAATGCACTTGAATTATCTATCATTACAGTACCATATTTCGTTATTGTATCTGCAAATTTCAATGATGTACTTCCACCTGCTGATGTAAGTGCTATATCAATATCTTTAAAACTGTCATCATCTTTTAATTCTTTTACGGTAAGTTGTTTGCCTTTAAAATTAAAAACAGCACCTGCACTTCGTACAGATCCAAACAATACCAACTCATCTATCGGTAGATTTTTTTCTTCGAGAATTTTTAAAAATTCCTGGCCAACTGCTCCGCTGACCCCAACAATTGCAATTTTCATATTATTTGTTTAGTTTAACATTATTTAAATAATAATTTATACTTTTGTATTACGCAACAAAAATACATTTTAAAACCATGAAATGCAACGGAATATTATTGTGCTTATACATATTTTTTTATGTTTCTGCCACAGGTCAGGTTATTCTTAATTTCGAAAACACCCCGCTTACCTCATCTTATTCTAATAACTACACATACGATTCGGATTCTGTAAAATGGTTTTATCAAAAAGCTAAATCATCAATTTTTTCTTATTCTTCGGCTATCTGTTTAGGTAAATATGCTACTGCACATATTACTTCTGATACATTATTGTATGGTGTCGGTACCATATCATTTGCATATGAACAAGCATACTCAACATCATGTGAGGCATATGTTTTTGTAAATGATTCATGTATTGATACAATATATACGCATGAAAAACCAAACAATATCTATACAAACTCTTCACTATATTATAATAAACCCTGTGTTATATCAATTCAGCAAGCTACTGCATCGTCCGGACAATTAACAATTGATGACATAAAATATACACATGCACGAAAACCTCCTGTGAATTTCAAAATTGAATCTCAAAGCATATATGATAATATACTTACTATTTCATTTTCTGATACAGTTTCACGAATTGCTATCAGCACAAACAATAAGATTCCATTAGAACATACCATTAACACTGATACTGTACTATGTACTGTGCCAAACCATATGTGTGGGACAGTACAATACACCATAACAGCTGAAAGTATCGATCACAAACATATAGATACCATCATTTCTGAAACACATTCAATTACACCATGTTTACATGATATTGTTATTACTGAAATCATGTGTGATCCAAAACCTGCTAATGGGTTGGCTGAAAAAGAATATATTGAATTATATAATCGTGCAAAGTGTCCGATAAATCTTGGCAACCTACACCTCATCATTAATAATAAAAAATATTCACTGCCTGAATATACACTATTTCCCGAAGATCATATGTGTATATATAATTCCGACTATGTGCCGGAAAACGTTTCATACAATCATCTTTCTGTACCATATATACCAAATTTAACCAACAAAAATGGTTCTGTGGCCATATATCATGATACTACACTTATTAATTCTCTGACATATTCAGACTCATGGTACCAACATGCTTTTAAAGAAAACGGGGGATGGTCTCTCGAAAAAATAAATTATAATGACATTTCTGAAAGTTATCACAATTGGAAAGCTTCTGAAAACTATTCCGGAGGTACACCGGGAAAAATAAATTCTGTTTTTAACAATTCACCACAATTTTCATACCCACATATTGTATCAGCATATTTAATTTCTGACACCTGTTTACGTATAAGTTTTTCGGAAAATACAGATATCTCATATTTATTAGATAAATGTAACGTTTCTAACAACACAATTTCATCTATTCAATACAGTGAAAATTCTCTACAAGAATGTGCTCTGTACTTTTCAGAAAAATGTATGCCACATACTATCTATACACTTAAATATTCAGGTATAATAAATGAAAATAATGTGCCTGTTTCATGGAATTATACATTTGGTCTGTATGATTCGTTAGTGGAAAAAAATAGTGTTGTTGTTTCAGAACTTTTTTTTAACCCGGAAAACGAGCCATGCGAATTTATTGAAATATATAATAGCAGTTCACAAATCTATAATTTAGCAGATATATATATTGCACGTACAAATGAGTTTGAATTTTCAAAGATACAGGCATTATCACACACTCCTCACATACTTCCTCCAGACACATATGCTCTTATATCAACTGATAGTAGTTTTTGGAAACAGAGAAGCAATTGTGCTAAACAAGCAATTTTTTCTGAAATAGATCATATGCCAACGTTACCCAACAAGAAAGGAAGTTTAGTTATTTGTAATAAATGGGGAGAAGTAATTGATAGTGTATATTATTCTGACGCTATGCATAATCCAAACCTTCTCAATACTAAGGGAATATCATTGGAACGCATATCACTTACTGCTCGGGCAACACATATTAATAATTGGAAATCTGCAACCCCGGGAAAATACAGCCCCGGATGTTCACAAAATTCAACCCCTTCTGCTTACATTACAATACATTCGAGCATTTCGAAAAATCCTGTATTTACTATAGTTTCAGATACTATAATTGAATCAATAATAATAACTGTCTATAACAAAACCGGAATATTACAGAAAAAAAAGGTATTGCATCCTCATTCTACATATGTAAATACAGACTGGAAAAATATTAAAAGTAATATACAAATTACACATACAGGAATTTATATAATACAGATTTCATGCACGTTGCAAAATGGAAAGGAAACACAGAAATCATTTCCTGTTGTAGAATATTAAAAAGTTATACTAAACAAACAATATATTGACTTCAGAATTGTGCGTTATACATTATTTTTGTTAAGTTGAGAGTGTTCAAATGCTTGCTCAATTGCCTCTCGCATTTGATTTTTTTTATATGGTTTCATTATATGTTTAAAAACAAGCTCAGAATCTTTAGAAATAGTACTTTCCAAAAAACCACTCAAAACAATACACATTACATTAGGATTTAATTTTTTGATCAGTTCAACAAACTCCAAACCGTTAATATCAGGCATTTTAAAATCAGTTACAACAACAGAAATATTTTCTTTTTGAATTATTTGTAAGCCTTCTCGAGGAAATTCTGTTGTAAAAATTTCATATTCTTGATCGTAATTAATACGGAATAAATCCAAATTAATTGATTCATCATCAACATATAATATTTTTTTTACCATGATTTATCTACTTTCTCTTTTTTCTCTGTACAAAAATACAATTTAATACTTAAAAACACTACAATAATTATAGTATTCTTTATTTCTTTTTTCCCTCAATTACTAAAACAAATTCTCCTTTGGGTTTATGTATTTCAAAATGGTTACGAACATCGGCACAATTTCCGCGAACCACCTCTTCAAATTTTTTTGAGATTTCGCGTATTGCAACAATATTTCGTTCTCCAAAATATTCTTGTATTTGCAGTATAGTTTTTAAAATTCTATGTGGTGACTCATACAATATTATTGTACGTTCTTCATCCTTTAAATTCAGTAAACGAGAATGTCTGCCTTTTTTATGAGGTAAAAATCCTTCAAAACAAAACCTGTCGGCACTTAAACCGCTAACTACTAATGCCGGAACAAATGCAGTTGCACCAGGAAGACACTCCACAGAAATAGCATGCTGAATACATTCTCTGACTAACAAAAAACCGGGATCAGATATTGCAGGTGTTCCTGCATCTGATACTAATACAGTAAGTGTATTTTGTGATATTGTTTGTATAATATTATCAACCTGAGCATGTTCATTAAATTTATGGAACGCACGCATACGAGTAGTTATATCAAAATGCTTCAACAACTTACCGGTTTGCCTGGTATCTTCTGCCAATATAATATCGGCCTTTTCTAACATTGATAAGGCTCGCAATGTAATATCTTGCATGTTTCCAATAGGTGTTGGAACAACTACTAAATTCCCCATATATTATAAATATCTGCGTTCTACAATATTTAAAAACCTTTGGGAAAGTTCATGTTCAAAATCTAATTTATATTGCTTTTCCAACAATTTACATGCATTTTCAAACGAAGATAATTCATTTAACTGTTGTATTGCTTCAGTATACAACTGTACATTATTGCCAAATAACTCTTTTATAAATTGATATCTTTCATTTATACCAATTGCAGAAGCAATATTAGATACAGGTTTTTTCCCTAATTTTTGTGATAAATCCTGTTCAATCGGTTTTTTTATCGATTGTTGTGTTTGTGAAACTTTTGTAGTTCGAGTAGCTTCTACTTTTTGTGATGTGTGTTCTGGTTCTTGCGACATAACTTCCTCCTCTACTTGTTGCACATTCGTCTTATCAACAGATTCTTCTTTATCTATCAATTTTTCATCCTTTGATTTATCAGACTCATACTTAATCGATTCTTCTTCTTTATAAACAGATGTCTCCTTATTAGGTTTACGTATATTTTCTTCTTCATCCACCGGTTTTGATTGTTCAAATAGAGTTTCTTTTTGTTCTGATTGCTGTTTTTTTGAAGATTCTACTAGAGGCTCTTTTTGTTCATGATTCTGTTCAACAAATTCTTTTTCATGTGCTTCATGAGAAGAAATATCACCAATGTCCACACTATTTTCCTTACTAATTTCCTCAGATTCACTTTTTATATAAGTAGGTATTTCAACCGACATAGTATGTACTACATCATACAATTCTGCAATTTTACGTTTGGTTATATCAATTTCAATACGAGACAGATTTTCTATTGAAAATGAATCTACATATTTTTGTATTTCAGACATTACGTTGTGTATAATATCAAGGTGTTTTTTATAATCCATAAAAAATAATCATTAATTTAAAATAATTGTATACTACTACATACTCTTATGGCAAGTAATTTATTGTAAAAATAGAAAAAAAACTATAGAATACTAATTCACAAAACAACTATCATGAATAAACAGAATGTAACACCTCAAATAAAGAATCTCTTTTAATCGGTTTTCGCATATATCCATAAAATCCTGCATCATTTATACGAATTTCATCTTCAACAAGAGCATATGCTGTTTGGGCAACAACAGCAACCTGCGGATATTTTTTTTGTATGCGCCGAGCAGCTTCATATCCATTCATTACAGGCATTTTTATATCCATTAACACCAGTTTTACATCCGGATTTTCCGAAACCTTTTCAATAGCTTCTTTACCGTTTTCAGCTCGTATTGTGTTAAATTTTGTGTTAGCAAATAAACGAGACAAATAAAAATAATTTATATCATCATCCTCTGCTATTATAATTGTTTCACCTTTCCCAAAATCATTTACATATTGTGAATCAGGAATATGTTGTTTAATTGGTTTCTTTTCGTTTTTTTCTATACACGGTAATAAAACAGTAAATATAGAACCTTTATGTACTTCTGAAGAAACCGTTATTTCACCTCCCATCATTTCAACATATGCCTTAGAAATAGCTAAACCTAAACCGGAACCATTACTTTTAATATTTGAATCTGATTGTACTTGTCTGAATCTATCAAAAATTGCAGTATAATATTTTTCTTCTATACCTATACCTGTGTCGGATACAACAAATTCTATTTCTTTATTATTTTGCTTCATACTACAGGCAAATATAATTTTACCGGAATTCGTAAATTTTATAGCATTAGATAATAAATTAATTAATACTTGTCTCAATTTTACCTGATCTATATATAAAACAGTATCATCAGTTATATGTGCATATGCCAGTTCAAATTTTATTGGTTTTTTTGATGGAATTGTTATTTCCATTGCTTTATATACATCCAATATAAAAGGTTTTACATATATAATTTCATAATACGGTTGAACTTGTCCGGTTTCAATTTTGGACACATCTACTATATCATTTATAATAGACATTAAATGTTCACCACTTTTTTGAATTATTGAAATATAGTGTTCTTTATCATCATATGTTTCAGCATCATGTAATAAATCAGAAAACCCTAAAATAGCATTCATTGGGGTTCGTATTTCATGCGAAAGATTTGCCAAAAAAGATGATTTTAACGTATCACTTTCTATAGCTTTTTCTTTAGCTTCGTACAATTCCTGATTTGCTTGTAACAATTCTTCATTTAATTGTAAATATTCTTCATTCTGAGCTTCTAATTCTTCCGATTTTTCTCGCAATAATTCATCTTTTTTCTTTTTATCGGTAATATCACGTAATATAGTTACTACCTGATTTTCCTGCGATTTATACATTACTACATCTACATATGCATCAACACTTTTTAAAAACTCTTCATAATTTAATGAATTTCCTGTTTGTAAAACACTCGATATTTTTTTAAACAATGCCGTATGTAAATATGACGGAACTATTGAAAAAAGACTTTTATATAATAATTTTTCTTTGGGTATATTTATTAACTCCTCATATGATTCATTAACATCAATATATATAAAATCGGAAATTTCATGAAAAGAATTATATGTAGCTTCAAAAATTACAACTCCCTGATCCATTTGAGAAAATAATTTTCGAAACTTCTTTTCTTGTTCTTTTATAGCTAATTCGGTTTCTACATTATTGGTATTATCTATAGCTAATCCTATTACTTGAGTTATTGAATCTTTATTATCTTTTATAGGTGTATACAGGACTTCAAAATGCACATCATTGAGCACTATATTATTACGTATGTGCTCTCCTTGCAAAGCACGAACCACATCAGAAATAATATGTGGTTCATGTTTATACACATCAAAAACTGATTTTCCAACTACTTCTCCGGGTTCAAGACCAATTTTATGTAAACCGCCACCTTCAGACAAAGTAAATATACCATTTTTATCTATAATAAATGAAACTACTTCTGTGTTTAATACTACATTTTTATATTGTTGCTCCCGCAATAATATTTTTTTCTCATACTCTATTTTTTCGGTAATATCAGTTGCAACATGTATAATATTTTTAATATTGCCCTCTTTATCAAAAATTGGTGTGCACGAAACTATAAATATACCATTAAAAAGTTCTACATACATTTCGTGCATTGTATGTTGTTTTGTTTGTAATAATTTTTTACACGGGCAATTTGCAGGCGAACATGATGAATTATGAAATGCGGAAAAACATTTCATTCCTATTATTTCACTTCTATCTAATCCACTTAATTTTTGTACTGCATCATTACATTGTACAATATTTTGTGCTGCATCTAAAATAATAATAGGTGATGAAATAGTATTAAAAATAATATTCCATTCTTTTTCATTTTCAAGATGAGTATTATAACATGACAATTGAATACTAATATCAAGATAAACACAATGTGCTATATTGCATTTCAATTTTTCATCATATACAAGTATACCACTTTTCAACACATGCTTAATATTCCCTTGTGAATCTATAAGTTCTTCAAATACATTTTTAACTAATTTATTTTGCTGTAACAAAGGAAAACACTCATTAAAAATTTTTTGTGAAAATTGTGATAAAAATTCTTGTATATGCTTGTGTATTACATTATGTTCCGAATCATTAATAATAGTAAGCCATGCAGTATTAACTTTTTGTATTATACCATTTTCATCAAATGCTATATAGGGTATAATCTCTGAATTATGTAATGAAGTATACAATGAATCCGTTTCCAGATTCATATTAAAATATTCAAATATTACTTGTTTTAACAAGGCATTTTCATGTTGCAACTTGTTACAAATAAAGGAATAATTTGTATAAAAATTATTTTCTTCAGGTATAGTATCTTTATCCATGACTGACAATTTATGAAATTTTTTCTCCCTCAGTCATTCCTACATTCATCAAAATTTCAATTACTTTAAAAGTAGCGTATATTTGTTACAAAAATATTGATAAAATAATTACTTAACAACATATTACCGTTAAAATTTACTTTATACTTGTATAAGCATTACATTGTAAAGGTTATTATTATAGCGTTTTTTTAAGTATATAAATATTAACCAATTAACAAGATGTTAATACTATAATAATATTATATTCAATTATATAGAATTTTGGTTTTTAATAACCGTTTATAAATCAAATGTATAGAATTGTTAATAAATTACTAAAACAGGTGTATAATTATATTTTAAAAATATTATAAATAATTTGAATAAGAAAAAAAAGCATGTAATAAGCAAAATTTTAATATATCAAAATTAAGTTTTCATTTTGTATTCAATTTTATTAACAGCTAAATTAACTGGTTTTTAATTATTATTTTTTAAATATTCTTATTACATTGATTTTTAATTGCAAAGTTTATAACATAAAAAAATAGTTCATTATAAATAAATTATGATTTAATAAGCTGTTAACAGGGTGTTAATAATATGATTTTTATTAAATTCCAAATAAAATTACAAAAAAAAACTAACCTATTAACAGCACATTATCATCATCATATTTTAATTAATTTAATATATATATATTATGATATATAAAGAAGAGGTTCAAAAATTAGGATTTATATCTCAAAAAATACCAAAGGATATTGATATTAAAAATGAAATTATAAAACTTAAAAAAGAAAAAAATGCTCTTATATTAGCACACTTTTATCAGGAAGATGCTATACAAGAAATTGCAGATTTTGTAGGTGATAGTTTAAAACTTGCACAAATTGCAGAAAACAACAATGCTGATATTATTGTTTTAGCCGGTGTTCATTTTATGGCAGAAACTGCAAAAATTTTATCTCCGGAGAAAAAGGTGTTAATTCCTGATTTAAATGCAGGGTGTAGTTTGGCTGATTCATGCCCTTATAATGATTTTAAGGCATTTGTTGAGCAAAACCCGGATCATACCGTAGTTTCATATGTAAATACAACAGCGGCTATTAAAACACTAACTGATATTGTGTGTACTTCGTCCAATGCACAACACATAATTGAAAGTCTTCCTCAAGACGAAAAAATTATATTTGCTCCAGATAGAAATTTGGGTGCATATATTTCTAAACAAACTAACCGTGATATGTTAATTTGGGATGGTGCGTGCGGAGTACATGAAGAATTTTCTCTTGAAAAATTATTAGAACTCAAAAATAATTATCCGCATGCTAAGGTATTGGCTCATCCTGAATGTACTGAACCGATTTTATTGGTAAGTGATTTTATTGGTTCTACTGCTCAAATGCTTCAATTTTCTCAAACTGATGCTGCTCAAACATATATTGTTGTAACAGAATCTGGTATATTGTTTAAAATGCGTGAAGCTAATCCTCATAAATTGTTTATACCTGCACCTCCTAATGATTCTACCTGTGCTTGTAATGATTGTGAATTTATGCGGTTAATTACAATGGAAAAATTATACAATACTTTACAATATGAACTTCCTGAAATTACTCTCGATACCGATATAATAAAACTCGCATATAAACCGATAGCACGAATGTTAGAGATATCAAAAAATTTGGGTTTATAATATATTTTTACATATAACAATTAATAGTAGTTTTATGTGTTATATTTCGGTTTTGTTTATGTGTATGTTGGAAATTACTATAAATTATGTGTACTAATATATTAACATTTTTTTTCGTGTTTATTAGCGTTATGCATATGTATGCACAAGACACAAATTATGTTCAGTATTATTATGCAGATTCAACTATATCTTCTGAGGGATATATGAAAAATGGTAAACCTACAGGATATTGGAAAAATTATTATCCTAACGGAACGGTAAAATCTATAGGCAAACGTACTGATTTTAAACTTGATAGTGTTTGGAATTTTTATACAGAAAATGGACAATTATCACAAAAAATTACGTATGAACATGGAACAAAAAACGGCTATGAGTTTACGTATACTTCTACACGTGATACAAATTTTCTCCGTTCTAAGGTTTTTTATAGTAATAATGTTCGTCAAAACAATGCTTTATTTTATGATTCAGAGGGTAATGTTTTACGAACTGTACCGTATAAAGATAATATTAAGCAAGGGATTGGTTATGAATTTTCACACGATAGTGTTGTGAAATCAATTATTGAATATTCCCATGATACAATCGTTTCTCGTCAGAATGTTAATAGGTATAATGAAAAAGGCGAAAAAACTGGAACCTGGGTTGAATTTTATCCGAATGGTAATAAAAAAATTGAATCAAATTATTACAAAGATTCGTTACAGGGAGTGTATAAAATGTATGATATACACGAAAATATTGAACGTATAGGTAAATATAACAAAGATAGCCTTATGTTTTCCAGTAAATATAGTTACGATTTTACTGAACCCAAGGAAAAAATAACATATAATGATGATTCTACCTATATTACCTTTAAAGGACAATATACCCATAATGATATTCCAATTGGTATTCATCGGTACTATTCTTCTGATGGCAGTATTGATTCCTGTGTATTGTATGATTCTACAGGTACTCTTCTTGGTACTGGTGTGATGAAAGAAAATGGCAATAAAGTTGGTACCTGGACATATTATTATCCGAACGGAATTATTTCTGCAAAAGGTAATTATGTATCAAATGTTAAGAATGGTACCTGGACATATTATTATCCTTCAGAAGCTGTAAAACAAACAGGTGTATATAATTCTGGAAAGGAGACAGGTGAGTGGAAATGGTATTTTAAATCCGGTAAGCTTAAACAAGTAGATAATTATAATAATGGGAAAAAAAATGGATTTACCTACCAATATAATTCTTCAGGTACCCGCATAGTTGAAGGTTCGTTTGTAGATGGTTTAAAAAATGGAACGTGGATTATACGTGTAGGAGATATAGAACAAAAAGGAACCTACGTATATGGTGAAAAAGACGGAACATGGATACATACCTATGTATCAAATGGTAATGTACGATTCAAAGGTAGTTTTTTTAACACCAAGGCTCACGGTAAACATATTTATTATTATGAAAATGGTTCAATAGAACGTATAGAACGATATGATAATGGCATACCCATAAAACAGTGGCATTATTATGATGAACATTCAAATCATGTATATACCAGGTTCTTTAAAAATGGCAAAGAAATACAAATAATGTATATGCATTAATATGAATGTTTTATAAATATTCCTTCCACACCAAAATAAATTTCTTCACTTGTAGCTTTCAAATAATCACCTAGTCTTTCTAATTGTGTGATAATAAGTAAAAAATCAATCATTTTTTTTGTATCTACATCGCTGTTATCAATAGTAGAAATAATAGTTTTTTTACTATGTTTAGTTATTTTATTAACTTCAGTATCTCTGTTAAAAACATCTTGTAATTTAATAGTAGAATATTCAGTATAACTTTCAATAACTGTTTCAAACATAAATTTTATATGAAATAATAAATCATGAAGTTTTATTTCATTCAAAAAATCTGCAGGAAGTTTTGTATTATATTTTTTCACAAAACGAGCAATTTTCACCGTAATATCACTAATACGTTCAATATTAGGAATCATATTGTTTATAATCATAATATTACGTAAATCATCAGCGACTGGATTGCAGGTAAGTAAAAATTTTTCACAATTTTTGTTTAGTTTATATTCTAATTTATCAACCAAAAATTCTTGTTTAATAATTTTTCTACTCAACTCAATATCAGGTTCTGTTATTATTTTAAAACTTTCTTCTAATTGCGTATGTGTTAGATTTAACATTTCAATAAATTGAGTGCGAATCTCATTATATTTTATATCAATAATTCTCATAATTGTAGTGTTTTAATTTATCCGAATCGTCCTGTTATATAATTTTTCGTTTTTTCGTGTATTGGATTCATAAAAAGTTTATCTGTTTTTCCATATTCAATAAGATCTCCCATATAGAAAAAAGCAGTGTTATCACTCACGCGAGCAGCTTGTTGCATATTATGAGTTACAATAACTATTGTATATTTTTTTTTCAGTTCAAATATTAATTCTTCAATCTTTGCCGAAGAAATAGGATCTAAAGCCGATGTTGGTTCGTCCATTAATAAAATTGAAGGTTCAACAGCAAGTGCCCGTGCTAAGCATAATCGTTGTTGTTGACCACCCGAGAGCGAAAGTCCACCTGATTTTAATATATCCTTAACTTCATTCCATAAAGCAGCTTGTTTGAGAGATTTTTCTACTGCTTCATCAAGAACTGTTTTATTTTTTATACCTTGTATTTTCAGTCCATATGCTACATTATCATAAATAGATTTAGGGAACGGATTTGGTTTTTGGAAAACCATACCAATATTTTTTCGTAGTTCCTCTACTTCTATATTATCAGAATAAATATTTTCGTTATTAATTGTAATTTTACCTGAGAATCGAAATTCCGGAATATAATCATTCATACGATTGAGTAAGCGTAAATAAGTTGATTTTCCACATCCGGACGGCCCTATTAAAGCTGTAACAGTTTTTTCTTCAATATCAAAATTAACGTCACGTAATACATGATTTTTATCATAGTATACGTTAATGTTTTCATTAGTTATAATTATATTATTTTTTTTCATAGTTTACCATTGTATTTTTTTCTGCCATTTATTTCTAAAGTAAATTGCTATACCATTCATAGCAAATGTTATACATAAAAGAATTATAATTGCTGCAGCAGCATTTATTAAAAATTCATGTTGCGGACGTGATGTCCAATCAAATATTTGCATTGGTAATACTGTAAATTCATCCATAGGAGATGAAGGAATAAACGGAACATAAGCTAAAGCACCAATTACAATTAATGGAGCGGTTTCGCCAACCGCTCTCGATAATGCTAAAATTGTACCGGTTAAAATGCCACCCATAGATGATGGTAAAATTTGAAGCCATATTGTTTGCCATTTCGATGCACCCAAAGCAAATGAAGCATCTCGTAAAGATTGAGGTACTGCCTTGAGAGCTTCACGTGTTGCCACAATTATAATTGGTAAAATAAGTAGAGCTAAGGTTAATCCACCCGTTAATAAGCTCGAACCAAAGCCAAAAATTCTACCAAAAATTTCTAACCCTAACAAACCATATATAATTGATGGTACACCCGCTAAATTTGCAATATTAACTTCTAATAAAAGCGTCATTTTATTTTTTTTGGCATATTCTTCAAAATATATACCCGAAGCTATACCTATAGGAACCGCCATGAGTAGTGTTAAAGCCAATATCCACACAGAACCAACCCATGCCGGGTATATGCCTGATTTTTCTGCTTTACGTGATGTATAACTCGTTAAAAAGTCCCAATCAATTCTATTCCATCCATCATATATTATATCTGTAATGAAATATAATAAAATCAGTAATCCAAAAAATGTAGCAATGTACCCTACACTTTCAAAAAGTTTATCAACCAATTTATTTCTCGTGCTTCGCTTCATATTTAATTATATTTTTCCTGATATTTTTTTCGGAGATAAAAACTTATTGAGTTTAATGAAAATGTAATTACAAATAAAGTAATACCGGCTGCATAAATAGTTTTGTATTCTAAAGAACCGTGTTGTACATCTCCTAAACTTACTTGAACAATATATGCTGTTAATGTTTGTATGGGAACAGTAGGATCCATTGTAAAGCGCGGTTGCTGACCTGCAGCAATTGCTACAATCATAGTTTCACCAATAGCACGTGCAATAGCAAGAATAACAGAAACAATAATTCCTGAAAATGCAGCAGGAATAATAACTTTTACAGCAGTCTGGAATTTATTTGCTCCCATTGCAAAAGAAGCTTCGCGTAATGATTTGGGTACAGCATACATTGCATCTTCACTTAACGATGATACCATTGGAATAATCATAATACCCATAACAATACCGGCAGAAAGAGCATTAAAACCAGATAATCCCGGAATAATTGTTTGTAAAATAGGTGTTACTGTCATTAATGCAAAAAAACCATATACAACTGTTGGAATAGCTGCTAAAATTTCTAAAATAGGTTTTATGGTTCGTCTAAATTTTGGAGAAGCATATTCACTTAGAAAAATTGCTATTATAATACCTAACGGTACAGCAACCAAAAGAGCTATTCCGGTAACAGTTAATGTACCAGTAATTAAAGGTAAAATACCGAAGCGTTTATTTGTAAATAATGGTGTCCATTGAGTATCAGTAAAAAACTCTGTAAACGAAACCTCTCTGAAAAATGGAATAGATTCCGAGAGCAAAACGTATAAAATACCAATAGTAGTTGCAATAGTAACAAATGCACTCAATTTTAATATTATTTCTATTATATGTTCCCGGAATCTTTTTCTCATATTATTAAACCTCAGTATGAACAACATTAATTATTTATAAATTTTATAAACTTCTCATATTCAGCATTATATATAGAATCTGGTAATGTAACATATCCAACATCTTTGGCTAAACTACCTGCATTTTGTATGTAAAATTTTATAAATTCCACAACTTCAGCACGTTCGCATGATTTTTTATTTGCATATATAAAAATCGGACGTGATAATGGAGAATATAGATTACTTGATACAGATTTGGTAGTTGGTTTAACCGGTCCGTTTCCATTATCGACAGCAACAAGTTTTAATTTGTTACTATTTTCTTCGTAATATGCTAAACCAAAGAAACCTAAACTGTATTTATCTGTAGCTATACCTTGCACCAGAACATTATCATCTTCACTAGCCGTAAAATCACCTCTACTACTACCGCTTTCACCTACGATAGCATCTGTAAAATAATCATATGTTCCAGATGCAATTCCGGGTCCGAATAAATGTATTTCTTCATTTGGCCATTCAGGGCGAATTTGATTCCAATGCGTAATAGAATTTTGTGCATCAGGTTCCCATATTTTTTTAAGTTCTTCAACGGTAATATTTTCTGCCCATGTATTTTCAGGATTTATAACTACAGCCAAACCATCGTATGCTACCGTTATTTCATGAAATGTAATATTATTTTTTTTGCATGCTTCAATTTCCAAATCTTTAATTTGTCTTGACGCATCATTAATATCAGTTTCATTACGTGCAAATTTTTTGAATCCTCCACCGGTACCCGATACCCCAATAGTAACTCTTATGTCTGGTTCTATTTCTTTAAATTCTTCAGCAACAGCTTCTGTTATAGGATATACTGTACTAGAACCATCAATTTTAATGTTACCTTTAAGATTGTCTGTTTGAGATGATTTTTTTTGATTTTCACTACATGCAATAAGAAGAAAACCTAAACTTACTGCAATAACAATGTTTTGTAATTTCATATCTATGAGTTTTTATTTATTATACTCACAAATGTAGATGGTCAATTGAATTTGTATATTAGCTTATTGTTATCTAAATATTAAGAAATGCTTATGGTATGTTAAGATAGTGTTAAGAAATGTAGTAACTACCTGAAAATAAACATTATAAATAAATTAATTCCGATAAATTCCGAGGATTTATATAGGTATTAAGTATAGTATGAATATCTTCATGACTTACGGAATTTATTTTATGTTCAATTTCACTTAACGTATCTATATGTTTATATATACTATAGGATTTAGCTTGAGATATCATGAGTGAAACATGATTGTCAAAAGAAAGAGCAATTTGACCAATAAGTTGTTTTTTATACATTGATAGTAAATCTTCCGATATTCCATGATTAATTATATTCTGTATATAATCATGAATTATATTTTTTGCTTCAGGAATTTTTGATTTGTCTGTACCAAAATATATAAAAAATATACCTGTATCAGAGTAGGGGATATAGTTACATTCTATATTATATGCTATGCCATTTTGTTCTCGTAATAATAAATTGAGTTGCGAACTAAAACTCATACCACCAGTTAAATTTGTAAATAATGACATTGCAGTTTTATATGTACTTGTTATATGAGGTGCCGATGCTCCAAGAATTGCATGAGCCTGGTATGTATTTTTTGTAATTATAGTTTTAAAATTGTTATTTTCTGTATATGTATTACGTTTATGTTTTTGAAAATGTATAGAGTTTTTTTTATCTGTAAAATACATTTCTGTAAGTGAAATTATTTCTGATGGTTTTACCCCACCTACATATGATATTATTAAGTTATCTGTTATATAGTTTTCTGTATAAATATCATGCAATGTTTTTTTAGTAATATTCTGTACACTTTTTTTATTTCCTAAAATATTACGAGAAAGTTCGTGTGGTTCAAAAAATAATTCTTCAAATTCATCAAAAATATTTTCTTGAGGAGTATCCTGATACGATAAAATTTCATCTAGCACAACATCCTTTTCTTTTTCTAATTCAAATTCAGGAAAAATTGATGCATAAAAAATATCACTCAAAATTTTTACAGCACGTTCTATGTATGCATTATGAATTGAAATATACACACACGTATCTTCTTTTGAAGTAAAAGCATTAATTTCACCACCTACTGATTCTATATAATGTAATATTTCTAAATATGTTCGGTTTGATGTTCCTTTAAATAACATATGTTCTATAAGATGCATAGCCCCGCTGTTTTTATCGGACTCGTCTCGGGAACCGGAATTTATATATATACATATATGTGATACATGTGATTGAATAGGTGTAATTATAGTTTTTACATTATTAGCTAAAGTGTATATTATTCTATTTTTATCCATATGTAATTTTTTTGTTCCACGTGGAACAATTTTTTTAAATCGTTAAATTGTATATTTTACTACATGTAGTAATAGTTTTTGATTTTTAATTTTCCTTTCAACACATAATTAATTTGAATGTAATTATTAATTTAAAACTAATTGTTTGGATTATATTATTACAAATGTAATTATTTTTTGTTTTGTTCCACGTGGAACAAAATATTATCGTCCCATGTAGATTAATAAAACTGAAATATCTGCCGGAGATACTCCACTTATTCGTGATGCTTGTCCTATAGTTTCCGGTTGAATTTTTTCTAATTTTTGACGTGCTTCTGTAGATAGATTTGATAATTGAGAGTAGGGGATTTTATTTTTTATTGAAATATAATCCAGACGAGTTATTTTGTCTGCAATCAATTTTTCTTTTTCAATATAACCTGCATATTTAATATTTATATCTGTAATTTCTTTAATAATATGTTCTTTGGTTTCGCAATTTTCAAAAATTTCTGCAGGAGTTGGGAATTCGTGAATATATATTTTTGGACGTGATAATAATGTGTTTAGTTTTACGCTTTGTTTTAGTGGTGCACTTTTGTGTTTTTCTAAAATTGGATTTGCTTCGGATGGAGGTATACTTGTATTATGAATATATGTTGAAAGTTTTTCAATTGTTTTGTATTTTTCTTCAAACACTTTTTTTCTATAGGAATCAACTAAACCTAACTCAATACCTTTTGGAGTTAGTCGTGCATCAGCATTATCTTGCCGTAATAAAATTCTATATTCAGCACGTGAGGTAAACATTCTATATGGTTCGTTTACACCTTTAGTAATTAAATCATCTATTAATACACCAATATATGCTTCGTTTCGTTTAAGTACAAATGTTTCTTTATGTGTTATTTTTTGATGTGCATTTATTCCGGCAATTATTCCTTGTGCTGCTGCTTCTTCATATCCGGTAGTACCATTTATTTGTCCGGCAAAAAATAAATTTGAAATTATCTTTGTTTCTAATGTGTTTTGTAATTGTCGTGGATCAAAATAATCATATTCTATTGCATATCCTGGTCGGTAAATTTTGCTGTGTTCTAAACCTGGAATTTTTTTCAATGCTTTATATTGCACATCTGCCGGTAACGAAGATGAAAATCCGTTCAAATAATATTCATTACTATTATAACCTTCCGGTTCTAAAAATAATTGATGTTTATCTTTGTTTGCAAATGTTTGAAGTTTGGTTTCTATACTTGGGCAATATCGTGGACCAATGCTTTGAATAGTTCCATTATATAAAGGTGAATCTTGTAATCCTGCATTCAGAATGTCGTGGACTTCTGGATTTGTGTATGTAATCCAACAACTTACTTGAGGTAATGGTGATTGTGTGTTGGGTAGGTATGAAAAAGTTCGTGTATCTTCATCACCTGCTTGTTCTGTGAGTTTCGAAAAATCTATTGTTCTACCGTCTATTCGTACCGGGGTTCCGGTTTTCATTCTTTCTACTGTAAATCCTAATGATCGTATTTGGTCCGATAAATTGTATGATGATGGTTCACCAACTCTACCACCTTGAATTTGTGAATTCCCAATATGCATCAATCCATTTAAAAAAGTTCCGTTTGTGAGGATAACGGTTTCTGATTCAATTGTTATACCTAATTTTGTTTTGACTCCTTTTACCGTATTGTTTGCAATTATTATACTTGTTACTGTATCTTGCCAAAAGTCTAAATTATTTGTTTTTTCAAGTTCATATCTCCATTTGCGGTGGTATTCTATTCTGTCAGATTGTACTCGTGGACTCCACATAGCTGGACCTTTTGATTTATTGAGCATTCTAAATTGTATAGATGTAGCATCTGATATAATTCCTTGCATGCCACCTAGTGCATCTATTTCTCGTACAATTTGTCCTTTGGCAATTCCTCCTATAGCAGGATTACATGACATTTCTGCTATCTTATTCATATCCATGGTTATAAGGAGGGTTTTTGATCCTAAACGTGCAGATGCACTTGCTGCCTCGCAGCCTGCATGTCCTGCACCTACTACTATAACATCGTATTTTTCTAACATTGGGGTTTAAATTAATTGTAAATACTCGTTTTCTTTACTGGTCATTATTTTTTTATCCTTTTGACTTGTATCCTTGTATCCTGCTAGATGCAGGGTACCGTGAATAATTATTCTGTCTAATTCATTTTGCAAAGTAACAGAATTTTTTGTAGCATTATCAATAATTCTATCGAGACTTATATACATGTCCGAAGCTATTGTGCTTTCTGAATAGTCAAAGGTTATAATGTCAGTATAGAAGAAATGTTCTAAATAACGGGTATTTATAGAGTAGAGATTTTCATCTGAACAAAGAATTATATTTATGAAATCTAATTCTTTGGTAGTTTCTGTGGATATAATGTTCGATATAACTTTACAAATCTTATCTTTCTGAAAGGTGCGTGGATAGTGTGCATCTTCTTCAAAAAAATCTATCGCTGTAGTGCACATGTTTGTTTATATAGTTTATTTACAAATAAATATACTGGGTTAATTGATGTAAAATTTTAAATTAACTTCATTACCCTTGTCATTATAAATAACTTCGTCTGCTAAGCAATTCATAAGAAATAATCCTCTTCCGGTTTCTTTTTCTATATTTTCTGGTAGAGTAGGGTCAGGTATTGCATAATAATCAAATCCATTTCCTTTATCTGCAATTTTAAAAAGTATGTATTTTTTATTGAGCGTGTATTCTATCTCTACTTTTTCTTCAGGATTTAATTTATTTCCGTGTATTATTGAGTTTTTTACTGCTTCGGTTACGCATACTAATATATTTGCGTATATATCAGAAGAAATATTTATTTTTTCAGAAATTGAATCAATTAATTTTTCAATTTCTGTTACATTTTCAATTTGTGATTCTATTTCTATCTTCATAGCACTCAATATTTTATCAGAATCCAAAAGTAATTAATTCTGATTGATTTGTAACAAATAATGACTATATATTTTCTTATAGTACGTTTTGAGTTTCAAATTTGTTTGTTCTAACAGGTCAATATATTCATTTTCCTGTGTATTATCGGTATTAGGAAAAGCACTATCGTTTATGTCTGATGTATTGTTTTCTGCTTCGGTACCTTCTCGTGTTTCATCTTTATCTCGTTCGTTTTCTGCTTTTTGCGATTCCAGAAGACGGGTAAGTATTTCTTCCTGACGGTGTAGGGTTTGGTTTGTAATATTTTGGTTTATTATATCTCGTTCTACATTTTCCATTATTTGTTGAATGTCTTTTAATTGTTCTGTACCTTCAGGGCTTATATTGCCGTTTTTCATTAATTCATTCATCATTTGTTTCATCATTTCTTGTTCAGAAAGCATTTTACTTAATTGTTTTGCTTGATTGCCCGGTGCCATATTTTTTCCGTTTTTCATTTGTTCCATCATTTGCTGCATTTGTTGTTTAAGAGATTCTTGCATTTGTTGTAAGTTTTGCATTGATGGTTTTCGTTTTCCTTCTCCACTACTTGATGGATTATTACATTGATTCGGGCATTGTTTTCCGCCTCCTTTTTGTTGTTGTGCTTGTTGCATTGATTCTAAAATTTCTGATAGAAGGAGTATAACATTATTTGCAGATGTCATGATGTATCGTTGATTGACCATTGCTCCTGAACGTTGGCGTTGCTCTAAATGATTTAGTGCGTAATTCATGTTTTTATATATAGCAAACATTTCTTTATTTACTGGTGTAGATATTTGTGGTATTCTCATGCTTAAATTGTAAATAGAATCTTTTATAGAGTTGAAATTTTCGCGAAGTGTATTTTGTTTTGATGCTATTTCTGCGTATTTGGGATCGCGAAATGAAAGTGTTTTGGTTTCTGATATTAGGTTTTCTTGTTTATGCGAAAAAGTAAGCATATTATCTATAATTTGTTCTAAATTGTTCATATCTTCAACATGCTGTTCTTTAGTTTGTTGATCCATCATGTCTTGCATGTTTTCAGCAAGTTTTTCTAAATCTTCTGAGGATTTTTGCATATTGTCTGATGACTTTTTTCGGTTATTATTGTTTAATTCTTCCAAACTTTTATTAATGTCATCTTTAATTTTTTGAAAATCTTCTTTGTATGATGGGAGTGAAATTTTTTCGTTGAGTTTTTTATTTTTTTCTTGTATATCTTTATATTCTTTTTCGAGTTTTTGTACATCTTCTGAAATTTGTTCTTCTTTTTTGCGTAATTCTGATTGTGAATTTTCTTTATTTTTGGTTTCCTGAGCTATTTTTTCTTGCTTTTCAGATAATTTTTTAAGTTGTTCTGAAGTTTTATTTACTTGTTCTTCAATTTCTGCTTGTTTGAGGAGTTCGAGGTCTCGGTCTAATTGTTTGGATAATTCTTCTAAGGACATATTAAGTTCTTCACTTTCTTTAAAAAATTCATCGCGGTTAAATTCTTCCATTATAGAATTCATTTCTTCAAACATTTCTTTTAAATCATTATCCATAAGGTTTTCGAGAAGTTTTTGTATTTCTTCATTTTTCTTAACAATATCTTCTTTTTGCTTATTTAGTTGTTTGTTCAATTCGTTTTTTTGTTTAAACGATTCTTGTGTTTGTGCGATTGATTTTTCTAAATTTTGCTTTTTTTCCTGAAGCTCATTCATAAGTTGAGAACGCTCCCAGTCGGATATGTTTTTTTGGAGTAATTTTTTTTGAATATCTTGTATATCTTTCATTATTTCTTTGTTGGTTGATATACTTTCTTTCAAAGATTTTTCAGTTTCTGACTGAAGGCTTTTCATTTTTTCTTGTTGTTCTTCATAGGTAGGTATAGTAAAAACTGCAATAGGTGTTCGGGTAGTTTTAGGACCGTTTACTTTGTCATTATCAGTTACTTCAAAGTAGTATTTTATACTGTCTTTTTCATCAATTGATTCGAATTGATGTCTGTAATTAAATTCTTGTATTGGAATATGTTTTGAAAATTGTAGTGGAATAGTATGAGTAGAGTCGGGGAGTGAGGTTTTGAACCATGTGAATGTTAGATTAGTAAATCCATAATCATCTTGTATTCGTCCACTGAAATAATGAGTAAAAAAGTGTGTGCTATCTTTTTTGGAGCGAATAGATAGTGTTGGTTTTGTGTCTGGTATAGTTGTTATTGTATAGTCTATAATAGAATGTGATGAGAAAAAAGAATTTGCTCCTTGTAAATTGTATGTTGAAGTGTTATAAATTGTGAATGAATTGGTAAATGTATCGTTATTTTTTTGAAATGTTTGTAATGTACTGTCTTGTTTGTTAAACAGGTATAAACTGTCTGTATCAATAGATTGAATGTTCCATGCAAGTTTTGTACCGGTGGGTACGGTTATATCTCCTGTATTTTCTATGGTAAAATTATCTTCGTTGGTGTATTTTGGTGGTTCTGCAGTTATAGAGAATCGTAATAATTGTGGTTTTGGTTTTATTGTTATGGTGTATTGTTTGGATGTGTATTCATCAGCTTGAAAACGGAATGAAAAATCATTGGTGCAATTTTTATGTGTGTATTCAAATTCATGTGAATGTATTTTTTTCATTATAAAGCGAGTGTTACCGAGAAGCAAAAACACTCGCTGTGGTACATATTCTCCCTTTATAGATAGTTTTATAGTGTAGTCCTCACCTTTTACTGCACTGGTTGTTTTATTGTCTAAAATAAACCTGAATGGGGCTGGTTTTTCAAATGTTGTGTTATATTCGATTATTCGTTCGGCACTGCCTGAAAATATGTGTGGAAATAAAAAATATAGTAAAATGGCTACTATAATTGTGGATACAGAATAAATAAAATATTTTTTTAAAGTAGTTAGTTGTACTGCATCTGAAAAAGGAATTGGTTTGAGTGAGGCAATTTTTTGATTTATTGCTGCTACAATCAAAGAATTATCTTGTAAATCATTATGTTGAGATAATTGGAGTGTGTTTATAAGAGTATCTTTAATTTCGGGAAAATGGTGTGTTATAATTTCCGAAGCTTGTTCGTAATTTATAGTTTTACCAATTTTCAATATTTGAAAAAAGGGTATTATTATGTAGTATACAGCTGTTAATGCACTAAGTAAAATTGAGAAATAAAATATTATTCGACGTATACCTGTTGGTAAATATGCAATATATTCAATAATAAAAATTGCAGAAAAATAAAAAATACTGATTAGAAGAAATAGAATAATACCTTTAAGAAATTTGTTTCGGTAATATTTCTTAATAAAGGTATCTAATTTTTCTATAAGAATGTTTATTTCGTTGCTCATGTTCTATCTATTTTGATAACCATGGCTTAGGATCTAATTTATCTAAATCTTTCCATATTTGCAATTGTAATACTGTTGTGCCGGTATCGGGGTCTGTGTATACTGTACCTAACTCTTGTTTTGCCGTAACTTTTTGTCCTTTTTTTACACGAACATGTATTAAATTGTCATAAACCGTATAAAAATTACCATGTTTTATTAATACTGCTGTATTTCGTCCGGGTATTACCACAATTTTTGAAATTGTACCCTCAAAAATAGAACGTGCTTTTGTACCTTTTGTTGTGGTAATGTCGATGCCATTACAATTTACATCAATTGGAAGTGTCGGGTGTTTGTGAGTTCCAAATAATTGAATAATTCGTCCGTTATCTGTTGGCCAGGGAAGTCGTCCTTTATTTTCTGCAAAGTTTTTCGATATTATATTGTCTTCCGGTGTAGCTTTGGCTGCTTTGGCTGCTTCTTTTATAAGTCGTTCTATTTCTGAATTCAGCTTTTTTGCGTATGCTTGTTTTTCTTGTAATTTTTCTTGTAATTCTTTTTCCTGAGAAGAAAGTTGTTGTAATGCGAGTGCTTCTTTTGATTTGTCTCGTGTTAACTCTCTCTTTTGTTGTTGGCGTGATTGGAGTAACTCTTTTTTTTGTGTTAAAAGTGATTTTTGTTCTGTTATATGGTCTTGTAAACTGTCTTGTAAATCTGTAATTTCTTCAAATCGTGAAATCATATAATCGGAATAATAACGAAGATATTCGATTCTGTTATATGCTTGGTTTACATCTTTTGCAGAGAGTATAAAAAGCAATCTGTCGTAGGAATTGTGAACTTTGTAAAGGGTGAATAATATTAATCTATACTCTTCTTGTAATTGTTCGAGTTCAGCTGTTAGTGAACGGGTATTAGCTTGTGATACGGTTATGTTTTTTTCTAACTCTTGTATTTCCGATTGTATTGATTGTAAGTATTGATTACGCAGTTTTATTTGTTGATTGAGTAATTTGAGTCGTTCAATGGTAACTTTTTGGTTTTTCTCTGTTTCTTTGAGTAACTCGTTTGTCTTGGCAATATCTTTTTTTGTTTTTTCTGCTTGTGCTTGTATTTTTTTGATCTCTTCTGTTTGTGAAAAACCCAATGTATATATGCCAAAGCATATACAAAATGTAATAATATGTTTTAGTATATTTATTGCCATGGTGTATATTTTGGATTTATTGAGAACGGATATGATTGTTTGGTATTTAAATTAATTCGTAAATAATCTATATTAATTAATATGTTATTATTTTTTTCTTTGATTTTTATAGAAGTTGTATATGGAAAATAAATTGAATCAGACGTAGATGTGAAATTGGAATAATTAACTGCAAAATTTTTGTTTTGTGTGTAATCTTTTATGTCTATTTGTGTAAGATTTATATTTTCTTTTGAAATAGTAATTGATTGGTGAGCGTATTTTTTTCCAAATTGCTCACTATCTGCCACTTTTATAAGTTCATTTTTCCTGTTTTTAATTTTTTGTTCGTGTACTATTGTTGAATCGGGATGTAGCGGATATTCCCATATATTGTTGAGAATTATAGATTGTATAGTAGTATAATCTATGGGTATACCCAAAAAATCTTGTATATATGAATAATTGCCGGCGTAATATGATTTTTCTAATTTGTTGATTATAAAAACACTATCGGGTGTAAATGCACAGCGGGCTACTTCTATTAAAAAAGGTTTAAGGCTTATCCAAATAATGCTGTCTTTTTGTATTCGGATGGTACCTTTTGATTCTATTTCGTTGTCTGGTAATTTAATTGTTCCTGAAAACCGACCGTAAAATGTGTTTATTTTTTTATAATTTTGTGTTAGTGTGTCTGTTATTTTGGTAAAATCAGATTCATTATACGTCTTCCGTTGTATAAATTGTTTGGTACTTGAACAACTAATACATACAACAGCAATCAAAACACTTAGAAATATACCTCTTATTATTGTGCTCATTTATTGTTTTTTTGCAAAACTACTGTTTTTTCTTTAAAATTTATATTATTCCCTAATTCCTCAGCTTTTTCCCACTGTTTCTTTGCTTTTTTCTCTTCGTCTTCGGTGTATAGTATGTCACCGTATAATTCTATAAAGTCTGCATGAGTATATTCTTCTAAAAGCTGTGATATTATAGTTTTTGATTTTTCAATAGAATTAGTATTAAATGCTATTAAAGCTGTGATATAGGTGTTTTTTAAATCATATGGTTTATGCTTTGTACACTGTGTAATGTATGATTGAGTACTGTCTGTTTCTTGTGATGTGGCCACCATATAGTATGTATATAATTGTTGGTAAAAATAATCGTGTGTTGAATGATCGCGAGCTTCCTGAAAGTAATTTTCGGTATTTGTATTTTTTTTATTTCGTAATTTAAAATATATAAATCCTATCCAGCTTTTGTGTGCTGCTTTTTCTTCTGCATTGTACAAAAAAGTGTCAAGATTTTTTAAATAGCTCAGAGCTTCTCTGTATGAATGTAAGTAATAATAACTTTCTGCAACAGCCAATGGAAAAGAGGCGTAGAGCGGAAATGCTTTGGTTGCTTCTTCTGCTACATAAATTACACTATCCCAATTATATACGCGTTGTTCCAGTTGAATAATTCTGCTGTATAGTAATCGTTCGGATTTGTTGTTTTGGATGTATGCATAATATAATTCTTTTATATTTTGGTTTGTGGAATCTTCGGCGTATAAAATATCTGCATAATGTTTAATAATTGCGGGATTATCGGGAAATGTTTTGTGTAGTTCATGAAGAATATTTGTTTTTTGTGCATATATTGTTGAAGTTTTTGGAGCAGAAATTATGTATGATTCGATGAGTGATTTTAATATCTCATTGTTAGATGTGTACAATGAAGCAAGTGAACGTAAACTTGAAGTTATTTCTGCAACTTTATCTTGTTGTGCATATATTTTAGTTTCGAGAATAAGTGCTGAATCTTTATAAAAACTTTGGTTTGTAATATCTGAGGATATTTCCAAAGCTTTGTCATATGATTGTGATTTATATAATAAAGTAGCTTTGCGTAATTTGTATTTTTGATTGTGTGGATTTAAGCGTATTAGTTTTTCGGTTTCAGCAATAGCTTGTGTATATTGTTTTGCGGTGGTGTAATATTCTGTTTTTTTGTTGATAAGTCTTTCATTATGTGGAAATTTGCTTTCCGCATGATTCATTAGTTGTATTGATTTTTGAATAGTATTATTTAGTTTGTAAATATCTGCAAGAGCTATATAAAGAGATAAATTGCGAGGATGTTTTTTGAGTAATTGCTGTAAGGTTTCTATGTGTTTTTTGGTATTTCCTGTTTTTGAGTATATTGTTGTGAGTAAATCATATAGTCGAGGTTCGTCAGGATTTATTGTGATAGCTTTTTGTACATATTCTTCAGCATCACTATAGTTTTCTCGTTGAATATAAATATAACCTATTTCGTAATATACGGCAATACTACTGTCTTCATATAGCAGACAATCTAAATACTTATTCAGAGCACTCGTATATTCACCTTTGTTTTTGAGCAAATTTCCTTCGATAAAGAGTCTGTCGAAATGTGCCAGACGCCGATCGTTTCTACGCTTTATTTCTTCTTCGGATAATGTGTCTTGTGCTGCTAAACTATCTTTTGTTGGTATACTGTCTTTCTCTTGTGCAAATGAGTAATTGTAACTTGCTACAAATACAAAACATACACTAATTATTAACTTACTAATTTTATTCATATTTAACAGGTAATCGATTATTCAATAATTTGATTATAATCTCCCAGATTATAATTTTTAGGAGCTTCAGCAATTTTTACCTTATTACCTATTATTGATTCAGTGCAATTTGAATTAATAATATCTGTATTGTTTTGAATAAGAGTATGAGAAATAACTGATTGGGAAATGCTGCTGTTTTTTCCAATAGTGACGTATGGTCCGATAACCGAATTTGTGATTTCTGTGTCTTCTTCGATTATGCAGGGTTCTATAATCTGAGAGTTTTCAATAATTGCTGTATCAGCTGTGTATCCTCCGTATGTAGCTAGCAGACGTGTGTTTGTGTTGATTGTTGCAGGTTTGTTTCCGCAGTCGAGCCATTCGTCTATTTTGTCCGGGGTGAAAACAATTCCTTTTTTCTGCATATTTTCAAGAGCTGTTGTAAGCTGAAATTCTCCGTTAACGTGAATATTATTATCTTGCAAATATTGTAATTCGTGTTGGAGTAAAGCACCGTCTTTGAAGTAATAAATACCGATAATTGCTAAATCAGACACAAATTCTTGTGGTTTTTCTACAAAATCGGTAATTATTTCATCCTCATTGGTTTTTACAACGCCGTAAGCAGATGGATCATCAACTTGTTGTACCCAGATTACGGCGTCTTTTGAAGTGTCGAGGGTGAAGTTTGCAATAAAAAGTGTGTCGGCAAATGCAACAACTATATTTCCTGAAAGTGATTCCGCGGCACAATTAATAGCATGAGCAGTTCCTAACGCTTCGCGTTGATAATAAATTGTTCCGTCTGCACCTATATTTTTTGCCATGTTCACAAGCGTATTCTCAACCTCTTTGCCAAACGAAGGATGAACAATAAAGGCAATTTCTTCTATTTTTTCATTGCTCATGCCGGCAATGTCTTCAACTAAGCGGTGAACTATGGGTTTCCCTGCTACTGATAATAAGGGTTTTGGAGTGGTAAGTGTGTGGGGGCGCATGCGCGTTCCCATTCCCGCCATTGGAATAATTATTTTCATTTGTGTCAGTTTTTTATACTCATATCAATTCTATAACACAAGTATACAAAAATACTTGGGTATCTACAAATACAAAATTTTTATATGCTACCGGTATGTCCGAAACCTCCTGCACCGCGAACGGTTTCTGATAATTCCTCGACTTCAACTAATGTTGCTTTGGTATATTCTGCTATAACCATTTGGCAAATTCGTTCGCCGTCTTCTATTGTGAAGGGTTCATTTGAAACGTTAGCGAGAATTACTCCAATTTCTCCCCGATAATCTGCATCAATGGTTCCGGGGGCGTTGAGGCAGGTAATGCCGTGTTTAATAGCCAATCCACTTCGGGGACGGATTTGGGCTTCATATCCTTCGGGTAATTCTATATATAAACCGGTTGGAATAATTTTTCGTTCCAATGGTTGGAGCACAACCGCCTCGTCGATATTTGCCCGTAAGTCCATGCCGGCACTATGTTCCGTAGCATAACCCGGCATGGGATGTTTTGATGTGTTAACAATATGAACTTTCATGTTTTTGTCATTTTTGTATAAATAATCATGAAAAATAAGATAATTTTTTTGATGAACAGTAGATTATGCAGAAAAAATTGGCAAGCGAATTGTCCGGCATGTATATTTGACAGAAGAATAGCATTAATTAAAATAGAAAAATTTTT
>JAWOEL010000112.1:0-53219 GCA_046482735.1 Bacteroidales bacterium
CTCTTCCGTCGTACTACTTGTAATAAATTGAGCGGATTTTATAATCATATATACCGTGAATTTTATAAATAAAATTTCTTCAAATATATACGTTTACTCGCAAAAATACTATCTTTCGGAGACAAAAATATCTCAAATCCCGGAGAGATGTTATGATTATAGCACCATGTGGTTCGATGTTATTTTTAACGTCACGGGGGTGATATGATTTAGCACTATGATTTCATATTTTTTATGTAAACATAATTATCATACTCCGCAATTTAAACAACACATGAAAAAAAGTGCAGATACACAAAAACCTGTCAGCGTCCGTAGGTTCTGACAGCGTTTGTGGATATTAAATATCAGATATTAGTTCAGCTGAGAATCTCCCACCGCACCTTGCGTTTTGCCTTCTATGCATTATGCATTGCTGCATAAACTACGCTCCAATTTAACTTCGTTGAGCTACACTTTGTTTCTTACATTAATACCGATATCCAACATTTAGAATAAATCTGGGATAGAATGAATATATATTATCATGACCGGTCACATCATGTTCCCGGTAATATCTATATACTCCTACGCCATAGGAAAGACCAAGACCGATATCCCAAAATACTTTTTCATTTTTAAAATAACGTCTTTTCCCTATTGATAAACCTATATGGTAATTATCCAATTTGGAAGTACCGCTTTGAGAATTTTGATAATAATACATCCACAAGATATTTGGATTAATCCAGTATAATCGCAGCTTATTTCTTTGTGCGGGTATATACCATTTTGCCCCCATACAAACTGATGTAATATTCCAACCACTATCTCCCGTGAGCGACACATAGCTTCCTGTAGCATCAAGACTCAATTTTTCCCGCACAAAACGTTCCTGCGAAAAGCTAATTCCACGTAACGTTGGCATGGGGATATAATAAATCATTCCACGAGATGCATTTTTTCGATAATTGGTATCAACTGTCTCTTGTGCACAAACGGTATATGCGATTATGCTGAATAATATAACAAATAAATATTTCATAGTATTATTAACCTCGATAATTAGTTCCATCATCTAAAACAATATTGTAGAAATATATTCCGGGTTCAAAATTCCGTATATCAATAAACAGTTTAACTATTTTCCCATCAACCGAACATACAAGTCATAATATTCCTGCACAGTAGTATCAGCATTCAGGTTTTGTTCGATGTGGCGAGGTGCATTGTGTGCCAATTGTTCACACAAATCCCTTTCCGTATACAGCCGAGTCATTGCATCAGCTAAAGCCTTAAAACTTTTGCGTTTCACCACCAAACCCGATTTTTCGTGTTCTACCAATTCCACATTTCCGGGAATATCGGTAATAATAGGTGGTATTCCCAAAGACATTGCCTCAATTACCGATTTAGTTATCGATTCACCTTTTATAGAAGACAAGACAAACACATCCGATGCCTTTACAATTTCAAGAGCATTTGTGCGATGTCCGAGCAAATGAATCTTTTCGGCGTTTTTTCCCCGGCGTATAATCTGCTTATTTTGCGGCGTATCCATTCCTTCACCAATAATTATGAGATAACAATTCATATCCGGCGACAAGGCATGAATCGCCTGCAAAAGATACGGAATACCCTTCATCGTCCGATTATTTGCGGTATTCACAAATACAAAAGAATCAGCAGAGATGCCTAATTCAGCACGAATATCATAGGGTTTCACATCCGCATACCATTGGAGACGATGTCCTTTATTAATTGCAACCGTTTTGTGTGCGTGTTTCGGCAATTGCTTATCAAGATAATTTTTCACCCCAATCGAGTTGCAAATAATAGCATCAACCCGCGGGTGAAGATGTTTGAGATACGAAGCCGGATTTAATTTATTCAGATTTCCCGTATACCCTCGATACAACACAACCTTAACAGGCAGACCTTTCGCAGCAGGAATTCCGGCACGTATACCATTATTATTAAATAATTGCAAAATATCTATATCATGTTTTATAATATAATTTCGTATCACTGCAATCTCCTCCTTATCAGCCTTTTTTACCGGATGCGTAAGACTAACATGAATACCCGCCTCACGAAAAAGTCGAGTGTACTCACTTTCTTGCTTGGTCATTACATGAATTTCCACACCCCGCTTTGCAAGTGCAAGAAAAATTTCAGCCTCTGGACGCACTGTATGATAATTCGAATAGTTACTTATAACTAATATTTTCATATATTTAATTTATTTTCATAGGTTACAACGTGTCCGAAAATCTTTTCGGGAAACCTGTTTAATCTATATTAATAAAGACAAAGGTAGGAATTTCAAAGAAAAAACATACGTAGTATATAATATAAAACAAAAAAGAAACAGTCACATCGTAGAAATGTGACTGTGTTCCCATGTTGCGACATTTTTAAGGAGCAAAAAGAGAAAGAGAGTAGAATAAAAATATAATCAGTTTATGTATTGTAACTTCTTTAAGTCAGCACAAATATATTTACGAAACGGTCATTTAAAAAACGGAAAAGAGAATTGAACAGCGTCTAATTTTGCAAAAATTGATTATACTAAACATAAAGCACAAATATTTCACTGTTTTTTGCATTTTTTAATAATTTTTTTTGTGAAAATTGAAATTTAAGGATTAAATTGCAAAAGTTTAGAAAAGAAAATACCGAAAAACACAACACAAAAATGAAACACACAAATAACGATAAATACATACAAGCACTTTTATTTGAAAAAGTACAAAACTGTCTTTTAGGACATCAATCATTAGTAAACGAAGTATCTGACATTCTGAACATAAGTACAGACAGCACATACAGAAGAATTCGCGGAACAACCTCTCTCACTGCCGAAGAAATAGTTACTTTATGTACACATTTTACTATTTCGTTTGATTCATTATTTGGCAAAACCCCCAACACCGTTTCATTTACTTATAACCCCTTACAAAATGAAGAATCATTATACCACCATTTATTATTTATAAAAAAACAACTCGCACTCTTTCAGTCAACACCAGATATTGAATTTATATATGGGGCTATAGATATACCTATTTATCACCATTTCGGATTTAGAGGTGTAATGGCTTTCAAAATTTTTTACTGGCTCAAAGGAATTATCAATCTTAAAGAATACGCCCATCAAAAATTTTCGCGCGATATATTAGATGATGAAACATTTAATGAAGTAAAAGAAGTTGTTGACATGTACAAAAACTTTAAGTCAACCGAAATATGGACACACACAACAGTTAATAGTCTTATAAAACAAATAAGTTATTACTGGGAATCCGGATGGTTCGAAACAAAAGAAGACGCTCTCTGGGTTTGCGACGAAACTGAAAAAGAAATATTAAATGTAGAAAAAATAGCTGCTACCGGCTCGAAAAACGGTACAGAACAAAACTTTAAGTTATATTTCAGCGAACTGGAAATAACTAATAACACTGTGTTGGCAATTTCCAAAAATTATCGCCGAATTTATATTAGTCACAACACAATAAATATAATAGTAACCTCACACGAAACATTTTGCAACGAAACAGTATGCTGGCTCAATAATCTTATTCAAAAATCCACACTCATTTCCGGCACATCAGAAAAAATTAGATACCAATTTTTCAAACACGCAATTGATGAAATTGCACAACTACGATCATACATAAAAAACAGCTAATATGCCTCATCAAAGAATTGTTCAGAAAACTGAAGATGGTTGGCCAACATTTTTTATTCCCGAAATAGACGAAACATATCATTCTTGCTATGGTGCACGAACTGAAAGCAGACATATTTATATAGAACAAGGTCTCGCCCAATCGTCCCAAACAGCTCCTGTTGTTTTGGACGTAGGATTCGGCACCGGACTTAATGCGTTTGAAACATATCTCTACGCAGAACAAAACAAGACTAACGTATATCTATATGCTATAGAAAAACATATTCTTTCCTCTGCTGAAATAGACTCTCTCAATATTCAGAATATTCTAAATGCGAAAGATTTTTCTATATTCAAACAACTTCACGACTGCTCGTGGAACAAAACTCACACAATATCACCATACTTGAGCATACATAAAATTCAAGGAGACATACAAAACAGCACACACATTCCCTCCCATATAGATGTTGTATATTTTGATGCTTTTGCTCCTTCAAAAGAAAAAGAATTATGGAACGAATCAGTTTTTAAAACACTCCATGCTCACATGTCATTACACGGAATTTTAACTACATATTGCGTAAAAGGAGATGTAAAACGAAGCCTAAAAAATTGTGGATTCTCTATCTCAAAAATCCCCGGTCCACCGAACGGTAAAAGAGAAAATTTACGTGCAGTAAAAATATAAAAAAAACATTTCTGCATGTTCTCTCAAAAAAAATTATGTATTTTGCATCATGAAATAAATACGTATTGATATGAATACACAAAAAGAGCACAATCAAAACCCCACAACTTGGGTTGATCTATACGGGGACTACTTATATAATTATGCCATTTCACGTGTGTACAATCAGGAAATGGCAGAAGATTTGGTACAAGAAACATTCCTTTCTGCGGTAAAAGCTATAGAACGATTTGAAGGCAGAAGCACGGTAAAAACATGGCTAACTTCTATATTAAAACGAAAAATTATAGACCATTACCGCAAAAATTCGCGAAACAAAGAAGATGCAACTTTAGATAACGACCAGTTTTTTCAAACAGAAGGCATTCTCAAAGGTCACTGGGAAGACTCTGAATTACCAACTAAATGGGATACTTCGTCAGAATTAAGTGAAAGTAGCGAATTTCATAAAGTTCTTAAAGAATGCTTAGCTCATTTACCTACCAAAATGGCAGCAACTTTTACCATGAAAGAAGTAGAAGAATATTCCACAGAAGAAACCTGTAAGGAGCTCGATATATCGCCGTCAAATTTGTGGGTAATGATTCACCGAGCAAAATTAAAATTACGAAAATGCATCGAAAAAAAATGGTTTTTGCCTGACAATAAAATGTACAAATAATTCTTACTATGAACTTTTTTCAAAAAACATACATTAAACTAATAAAATGCTTCATAATTCCATGTGAAAGAGCTAGTTTATTAATGACTAAAAGTGAATTTGAGAAACTCACTTTTAAAGAATTATTGTCGATGAAATTGCATTTAATGAAATGCAAATATTGTCGTTGGTTACTGGAAGAGCAATCATTACTTTCCAAAACCATATATTCCCACAAAGCAAACATAGAAAATCACAAGTTTTACACCCACCTTTCTGAAGAACAAATTGAATCTATTAAGAAAAAAATTTCTAAATAATATCATCATGCAACTTTTTTTACTTTAGTACAGTCATATTATTGTACCTATTAAATAGATAAACAAACAGATTGTTATGCCCGAAGAACAAAAATGGGAAACTTTTTTTGAATCAATTTATACACAATATTATACAGATTTATGTGTATTTGCACAATCATTTGTATATGATAGAGATGAATCTGAAGAAATTGTTCAAAGCATAATTTTAAAACTATGGGAACATAAAGAAAATGCTGCTGAAATAAAATCTCTCAAATCATATTTATACCGCTCTGTTCGAAACACCTGCCTGAACTACATAAAACACGAAAAAATAAAACATCAATATCAAGACACTTCTTGGATAAAGCTTAAAGAAATTGAATCTAACTTTATTGATCCGTATCAAAAAACGGAACTTGAAGAACACATTACCAATGCTATCAGCTCGCTCCCTGAAAGATGCCGTGAGGTTTTTGAAATGAGTAGATTTGACGGACTTAAAAACAAAGAAATTTCTAACCAACTCGACATAAGCGTTAAAGCTGTCGAGGCCAATATAACCAGAGCTTTATCTTCGTTACGAAAAAAATGTAAAGAATTTATTAATTCTGAACACACTATTTAAATGTATAACACATTCTTTTTTTCAGTATATAGGGTAGAGTATCAATATATTGTCATAAATTTGATAAATGAAGAAATAAGTTATGAATACTGAACAATTAATAATAAAATACTTAACCAGAGAAAGCACTGCCGAGGAAAATGATGCATTGCTGCAATGGGTACATAGTAGTGCAGCAAACAAAAAAGAATTTGTTGACACCTGTAAAGTTTGGTATGCTTCCGGAAAGAAACAAGAGGCTGAAAAAATAAACAAAACACATGCGTTTGCTCAATTTAAAAAACGTGCACACAAAAAAATCACTCAAAAAACAATACAAACTCCATTATGGAAATATACTGCTGCTGCAGCTGCTATTATTATTGTGGCGGTAAGTACTTTTTTTATAGTAAACCAACAACAAAAACCAACAACAAAAACAATTGCTAATACAGAAAAAACGGAAAAAAAAGTAACTCTTCCGGATGGTTCTATAATATGCTTACACGAAAATGCTACAATAACATTTCCTGCCGAATTCGACAACACAAAGCGTTCTGTATCAATAAACGGCACAGCATATTGTTCTGTTTCGAAAAAAGAAAAAAAACCTTTTATACTAAAGGGGCACTTAGTATCTGTTAGAGTTCTGGGAACTAAATTTTACATTAATTCATCAACAACACAGGCATCTGTAATTGTCGAATCGGGCTCGGTACAAGTTACAGACGCACACAATACTGGTGAATCTGTTTTCCTAAAAAAAGGGGAACGTGCTGATATAAATAAACATACAGAGCTTATCAAAACAACCAATGCTGATCCGAATTATCTATCATGGAAAACAGGAACGCTTATTTTCAAAAAAACTCCGCTACACAAAGTATTTTCTGATATTGAACGTCATTACAACTGCTCAATAATTGTTACCGATGAAACAATATACTCTGAAATACTAACAAGTACATTTGATGATCTTTCTTTACAGGAAGTGTGTACTATGATAACATCTGTATTCCCTTCTATTTCGTATATAAAAGAAGGAAATACCATTACTTTTTATAAATAATTCTATAATTTACACAAAAAAAGGGCATAGTCTATATTCAGATTATGCTTTTTTTGTACATTGTCATTTATTACAAAATATGATATAAATGAGATTTTGGGGTATACTAATAAGTATAAAACTACTGTTGATTGCTGGTAATACATGTATTGCTCAAAACTCATTATTGTCTGTTCCTATATCATACAAAGCACACGAACAAAGTATTGGAAAAATACTAAAAGATTTAGAGAAAAAAACACCTGCTCGCTTTACATACAACAGTTCTCTCATAAACACAGAGCAACACGTGTCAATAGATGTTACTAACGAAACTCTGGGAAAAACATTAAATCTATTATTTGATAACAAATTCGCATTTCAGCAAATTAATTCTCAAATTATAATTACGCCAAAAAAAAATGCTCCCACACAAAATAATGTGCAAAAAAAACCACCACCACAAACACGAACACAAACACGAACACAAACACCTCTACAAGATACAATTTTCGTATACGATACCATTCAACACATACAATACGACACTCTACGATACGAGATTTATGATACAACATACATAATAGACAGCAGCAAATATTATCGTTCCCAAAAACTACGTACCCGCAACAAATCATCAGTCTTAAATTTTTCAGCTTTGAGTGGAAATTATTACTCTATTCCTATATTTTGGAACACTGGCACCAATAGTTATTCTCAAGAAATTCAAAAAGCAGAAACAACCGGACAAACAAAACATCACAGTATTCTTATACAGTATCTGAATCGCAAATCATCGTATGGAATAGGAATCGAATACATGAATTACACATATACCGCAAACTTTACAACAGAAAACACTCATAACGAAACCACATACTTTTCGGATACATTATGGTACTGGCAATATGAGCTTCTCTTTTCATATTACAAATATGTACCGGGACAGGATTCTGTTTTTATTCCGGTATATGACTCAACGTATACATATTCAATAACAAAAAAACCAAAGAAAACAGAATCCTCCACACAATATAACACACTAAATTCTTATACATATATTGGCATTCCATTTTCGTATGCATACCGACATTTTTTTACTGAAAATATTGAATTACAAACATCTGTTTCTTTTACACCTCTTTTTTTAATTACCAGCAAAGGCTCTCTTCCCGGAACAAACAATACAACAACAGATCTACACAACTCAAACATTCTAAAAAAAATAAACTATTCATTAACTCTATCCGGCAATTTTCTTTACTACATTAATAAGTACTATTCCATACACATAAAACCAACGTGCAGATACATACCAACACTCATGAAAAAAGACCTCGCAAATTTTCAAAAATCAACTATACATTTTGGTATAGAATGGGGAGCTTCATACACTATACCATATAGTATTCCGAAACGTTTACAGATATTTTAAAACAATGCAAAAGATTCACATATATTATCTGTTTATAATGTGCTGTATTTCAGCTCATAGTCTGGCTCAAGGAAATATATTTTCAGGAGGGTATTACTACTCTGCTTATATCTGCGAAGACAACAATCTATACACATGGGGAAGCAATTACTACCAACAAATGTGCAGAGACCAAACAACATGCTCATATTCGAAACCATGCGTAGCAGACAATATTGAAAACATCATACTCATTGATGCCGGATATGGAACACATTCGCTCGCACTCACATCACATAAACGAGTTATTTCCTGGGGACAAAACACCTACGGAGAGTTAGGTGCCGGCTTATTTTGCAATTCGGGTACACCCCAACTATGTGAACGAGTTACTCCCGACACTGTTGTTGGCGGAGAAACAGGAACCACATATGTAACTCAGGTCAAAAAAATAACCTGCGGACAATATCAATCATATGCTCTACTTGAATCAGGAAAAGTTGTTGCATGGGGAAATAATACCTACGGACAACTTGGTATCGGAACAAATATCAATAAATCAGAACCGGTGTACGTTACATTAAAAGATGGAACTCATTTAGATAATATTAGTATGATTGCTGCAGGACTTAATCATATATATGCTCTTACAAAAACAGGAAATGTATATGCATGGGGAAACAACAACAATTACCAGTTAGCCTGTGGCAAACAAAACTCGCAAGCACATCCACAACTAGTAATTGACAAAAACGAAACACCTGTGTCCAACATTACAAAAATATCGGCAGGAGCATCATTTGGATTGCTACTTCGCTCCGATGGCTTTGTTTACGGACTTGGTGCTTTCAAAGGAAGCCACAGAAATACTGAAAACGACAATATTTATTTACTTAAAAATCATGCAACACTTATATCCGGGGGAGAAACATCTACATATTTTTTAGAAAATTGTATTGATATTTCTGCTGGATATTCTCATTCTCTTGCAATTATCGAAGAATATGGAGAACAATTAGTACTATCATGGGGCGACAATAAATTTCCTTCACTAACATCAAACAGAGGTGGTCAACTGGGTATTGGCAATCCTGATATCTCACAAAGCCTCACCCCCAAATATGTATCCGAATCATATACAAATTTAATTAAAAACCCTACATACATAGATGCCGGAAGTGGTGTTTCATATATTAAAGGAAATACCAGCCCCGAAGAAAAATCATATTTTTACGTAGCAGGAACTAATGCACAAAACAAACTCGGAACAAACGATGTGTTTGACCAATATTACGCAACCAACATTCACGAATCTTTGTGTTCATCTATGTGTCCGAATATATCTTTAGGTAATGATACTGACTTTTGTTCTCCATTCGAAGAAATACTTCATTCCGGCTTATCGAAAAAAAATTATGCTTTTAATTGGTACAAAAATGATACACTTATACAAAACCAAGAAAACGATTCGCTTACAATACATTCTCCAGGCACATATTCTGTCTATATAAGCGATAAAAACGAAATATGTGCAGATCAAAAAAGCTCCGTTACTATTGGTACAAAAGACAAAAACATTCACATAATTCACAATTCTTTTTGTAATAAAAAACTTCATTTTAAAGTTATCGGTGATGGATATTTCAGGTGGTTTAACACAAGAAATGGATACTCTATTGGTACGGGAAATACTATTGAAGTATCAAAATATTTTACCGAAGAAATTAGTACTGACAGTATTTACCGAGTATGGTTACAACATGATGATTGTCAAAAAATACCAATTGAAATAACAAAAAATTGTAACTGTACAGACTCCCCTCCTTTAGCACAAGACACATCGGCCTGCCTAAACAGAGATTTTTTCGTACGTGCCACCGGAGACAGTGTAATTTGGTATGATAATCGCGACACCTACAGCCCACTGGCAATTGGAAATATATATGCCCCCACTCACTTGCAAGAAGGCACACATACACTCTACGCAACATCTATCACAAACCGATGCGAAAGCTCTGCAGATTCTATGGTAATAGACGTATCAAACTGCACATCGTGGGCAGAGATAAGCGGCACTGTTGCAACACAGGCAAGCATTGTTCCTTATAGTTTAGTATATCTCTATTCTGAATCACACAACACATTTGTTGATTCGTGCGTAAGCAACCAGCACGGAAAATTCACCCTGTTTATCGACCAGCCAGATTCTATAGCAATACTTGCAACATCTCCCATTTCTCACTATGCAAATACCTGGATGGGAAACAAAACAGACCAGAATTTTGCACATAATATTTATGCAGACAGTTATATTGGCGGCATAGAAATTATCTTACAAAACAGAGCTCAAGCAAACTACGCTCAAACAAGCAATCCTAAAAAAATTAAAAGAGTGGAAGTTATTTCTATTCGAGGAATTATTACATACACAGGACTCACAATAGCTGAATGTATTCAAAAAAACCCACAGAAATTACAATACATTCGCATTATTTACAATGATAACACATATGAATTTCGAACTCTCATCCCTAACCCCAACTAATTTTCTTGCTCAAAACGCGATGATATTTTATATACAAACAACAATACACTTCCCACAAACACAGGCACAGCCATATTAATTAGCCATAAATATAATGTAACCTGAAAAACACTCATAGGCACAGCACCAAACAAACCAAACATATATACCGCCACAGAGCCACGCACCCCCAATTCTCCTAAAATAGAACTCGGCACAAAAGACGCACATACATACGTTATCGTTATGCCAACAACACATTGTATAAAACTCATTTCAGGAACAAACAATGCAAGAAGCAATATGTATTGAAACCCAAACACAACATACCGGCTTATACCTAAACCAAAAGCTGCAGAAAGTGTTCGAAAAGAATAAACAGAAAGTGTTCGAATTATTTTTTTATAGAGCCGTATACCCGTAATTTTCAACAATAATCGATTCCAGACACCTCGTTTAAATAAAACTATTGCCAGAAAAACACCGCAAAACAACAGACAAACACCCGCTATCACATAAGCATAAAACTGATCTGTGTGCACAAAAAACAGACTAAACAAACCTAGACCAATAATGCCAAACAATACTGTTACACACAACTGAACAAGCCCCCCGACACTGGTAGCCACAATAGCCTTTTTTCTACCATATTTCAAGACCACAGCCCTCCCACCAATATCACCTATTCGACTAGGAGTAATAAACCCTATAGCTAATCCCATCAACGTACCTTTAAGAGCCCGCAAAAAAGAAATTTTCTGAAACACAGACACCAACACACGCCACTTATAAGCCTCAAGTCCCCAGTTTACAAAAAGCAACACAAAAAGCAACACAAAATATATAATCTCATCCCCTGCAATCGGCTGAAATTCTATTCCCTCCGTTGATGAAACTATAGTAATATATAAATACCACCAAGCACCTGCGGTAATAAGCAGTTTTAAAACAAACCAAAGAAATTTTGCATACGGTTTATTGTGCAGATGTTGGATATAATTTTTCATATAAAAATTTTCCGGTATATGAATTTTTATTCTGCACCACATCTTCGGGGGTGCCCTGAGTTACAATTTCGCCCCCCAAATCACCACCTTCGGGACCAATATCAATTATCCAATCTGCACATTTTATTATATCCAAATTATGTTCTATCACAAGCACTGTATGTCCATTTTTCAAGAGTAACCCAAAAGCATCGAGCAAAACCTGTATATCATGAAAATGAAGCCCCGTAGTCGGTTCATCGAAAATAAATAAACAAGGCTTTTCTCTGGACTCTTTACCAATAAACGAAGCTAATTTTATTCGCTGAGACTCACCACCACTAAGCGTACTCGAAGACTGTCCTAACTTTACATAGCCCAAACCAACTTGTTGTAAGGGAGTTAATTTATCAATAATTTTTTTCACAACAAGCGTTTTCGTATCCTCAGCAAAAAAATCAATAGCCTGATTAACCGTTAAATCTAAAATATCCGATATAGATTTATTACGATAGGTAACTTCAAGCACATTATCCTTAAACCGTTTACCGCCACACACCTCACAAGTCAATTCCACATCAGCCATAAACTGCATTTCCACTTTGATAGTACCTTCTCCCATACATTCCTCACATCGACCACCATCAGTATTAAACGAAAAATGAGCAGGTCTGAATCCTTGAAGCTTTGCTAATTTTTGATCGGCAAATAATTTTCTAATATCCTCATATGCTTTAGAATACGTAACCGGATTGGAACGCGAAGAACGACCTATAGGATTTTGATCGACAAATTCTACAGAAAAAACCTCATTAGTTACCCCGGAAATTGAATCAAATTCACCCATAGATACCCCGTACTTTCCTAAAGATTTTTGCACAGCTGGGTACAACACTTTATGAATCAAAGATGATTTTCCGGATCCACTTACCCCGGTAATAGTCGTAAATACTCCTAAAGGAATATCAACAGAAATATTTTTTAAATTATTTTCTCGCACCCCTTTTAAGGATATATATTTGTTAAAATCACGGCGATTAGCAGGAACCTCAATATTTCGTTTCCCGGTTAAATAATCGAGCGTGTACGAATTTGTAGCAGAAAAAATATCATCAAAAGCCCCCTGAAACACCAATTCACCTCCATTAGCTCCAGCATCGGGACCAATATCCACGAGATAATCAGATGCCCTCATTATTTCCTCATCGTGTTCTACAACCAACACAGTATTCCCGATTTTTTGTAATTTTTTCAGCACATCAATAAGCAAATGATTATCGCGTGAATGCAAACCTATTGACGGTTCATCAAGAATATACAACGAACCAACCAAACTACTTCCTAATGAAGTAGCTAAATTAATACGTTGAGATTCGCCACCCGAAAGCGTATTAGACAATCTGTTTAATGTTAAATACCCTAAACCTACATTACATAAAAAATACAAACGCGATTTAATTTCAATTAAAATTCTACGAGCAATTTTTTCATCATGTTCCGATAACGTCAGTGATTCAAAAAAAGGCAACAAATCAGAAACCGACACATCAACCAACTCCGGTAATGATTTCCTCTCAATCTTAACATACTCTGCCTCCGGTTTCAGACGTTTACCTTTACACGTAGGACATACAGTTTTTCCTCGGTATCGAGAAAGCATTACCCGATACTGAATTTTATATAAATTTTGCTCAAGCATAGCAAAAAAACTATGAATCCCCTCAAAATAAGAATTTCCATTCCATACAATATCTTTTTCTTCTTCCGACAATAAATAATACGGACGATGAATCGGGAAATTAAATTTATGAGCATTTTTTATTAACGCATCTTTCCATGTCGACATTTTTTCACCATTCCAGCAAGCTATAGCATTCTCATATATAGATAAATTTTTATTCGGAATCACTAAATTCGGATCTATCCCCATAACTTTACCAAACCCCTCACATGTAGGACAAGCACCAATAGGACTATTAAAACTAAACATATGAACAGACGGTGGTTCAAATTCAAGTCCATCCTCTTCCAACTTATTAGAATAGCGATATGGCTGAAACGATTTATCGTCCTGCTCTGTCCAGACAACACAGGCTCCATCACCTTCATAAAAAGCTGTTTGAACAGAATCGACCAATCTGCTATATTGAGACTCATCTATTGTCAAACGATCTATAAGCAAAAACAAATCATCGCAATAATTATTTGAATTATATTGCACTATAGCATCCTGTATACGCAACACTTTACCACCACACAATATACGGTTGAAACCTTGTTGCATGAAAAGCTCCAGTTTTTTCACATATTCTTTTCGCGACAATGATACCGGAGCAGTTATATAACATCTGTGTGAAGTATGCAACAAAACATCATCAACAATATCAGTTACAGAATATTGTTTCACCACCTTACCAGAAACCGGAGAAATAATGTTCCCCACACGAGCATATAATAATTTAAGATAATCATAAATTTCAGTAGAAGTACCAACGGTAGAACGAGGATTTACCGTATTTACTTTTTGCTCAATAGCTATAGCAGGGGGAATGCCAATAATTTTATCCACTTCGGGTTTTTGAATTTTCCCCAAAAACTGACGTGCATATGAAGAAAGACTTTCTACATAGCGACGTTGCCCCTCCGCATATAAGGTATCGAAAGCAAATGAGGATTTGCCCGATCCGGACAATCCGGTAACAACCACAAATGAATTACGAGGTATTGTAACATCAATGTTTTTTAAATTGTGCACCCGTGCCCCATACACCTCTATATTTTTCTTTATTCCCTTCGTCATACATTCTCATTTTAATAGAAGCCTCAAAATACAGAAAAATACTAATTTTTTACTCGTTTTTATTGATTTTTTATTAAAAATAATATATATTGCACTTAATTAATTGAATATAATACACACTCAAAAAAAATTGCCTATAGAAAACATTTACTTTTCAATAACATACAAATAAAAAATAAAGTTAATATGGAAAGTTATGTTTCAGACCATGAACTTGTAAAAGAGTTTATACATGGTAACCCAAAGGCAATGGACACAATTCTATTTCGTCATAAAGACAAGGTATACAATTACATAAAGCAACTTGTTCATGACGAAACAGTAGCCGAAGATTTATTTCAAGACACATTTATTAAAGTAATTAAATCGCTTCGAAATGGTAATTACAAAGACGAAGGGCGTCTTATTTCATGGATTATGCGTATAGCTCATAATCTTGCCATAGATTACCACCGAAAAGGCAAAAAATACAAAGAAGTATCAAACATTCAAGGGGAACAAGATTTATTCAATGATTCCCGCCTTAGTGAAAAAAATATTGAAGAACTACTTTCAAAAAAACAAGTAATGGGAGATATCAAAAAACTAATAAAGATACTTCCGTATGAACAACGCTCAATTATTATAATGCGACTATATTTAAACATGAGTTTCAAAGAAATAGCAGATCATACACAAGTAAGCATTAATACAGCTTTAGGTCGCATGCGCTATGCTCTTATCAACTTACGAAAAACCATAGAAGAGCAAAATGTAACCTTAACGTATTAATTAAATTTACGAAAAAAAACAAAAAAGGCGTACCACAACATGATACGCCTTTTTTTATGTATATAATAATGTTACTTATTATTATTCAGCCACAACTTCAAACGGTACATTAACACTAATCCCTTTGTAAAGAACAACTTTTGCTGTATAGTTACCAAGTTCTTTTATTGCATTCTCTTTTAAAGCTATTTTTCGTCTATCAACCTCATAGCCTTCTTTAGCAATAGCCTCTGCAATTTGAATAGTATTAACAGAACCAAATATTTTGCCAGAAGCACTCGCTTTGGCACCTACTGTAAGAGATAACTTTTCAAGATTTTCAGCTAAAGCTATAGCATCTTGTTTTAATTTCTCTTCTTTATGCATACGCTGTCTCATAACTTCCGCATGCTGTTTTTTTGCTGATGCACTTGCAAGAATACCATATCCGTATGGTATTAAATAATTACGACCATACCCTGGTTTTACTGTAACTATCTCATTAGCAAGTCCTAATTTCGGTATATCTTTTTTTAATATAATTTCCATAATAATCTTATTTTAACAAGTCTGTTACATATGGTAATAAAGCAAGATGACGAGCACGTTTAATAGCTACAGCCACTTTCTTTTGAAACTTAATTGATGTTCCGGTAATTCTCCGAGGTAAAATTTTCCCTTGTTCGTTCAGGAATTTTTTTAAAAATACCGGGTCTTTATAATCTACATATTTTATACCACTTCGTCTAAAACGACAATATTTTTTCTTTTTCACCTCAACTGATGGAGGAGTTAAATATCTGATTTCTGATTGATTCTGAGCCATAATTATTCTGTTTTAGCAGGTTCGTTTACTTTATTTCTTTTCTTTTCCGAATATGCTATCGCATGTTTGTCAAGTTTCACGACCAAATTTCGAATTATTCGCTCATCTCGTTTGTACTGAACAGTTAGTTTATCAATAAAACTACTGTCTGCTTTAAACTCATAAAGGAAATAAAATCCGGTGTGTTTTTTTTGAATCGGGTATGCTAATTTTTTCAAACCCCATGATTCTTTATTTACAATCTCACCTCCATTTTCCTTTATAAGCTGATCATATTTCTCTACCGATTCCTTTACCTGAGAATCAGATAAAACGGGAGTTAAAATGAAAACGGTTTCATACTGATTTATCATACAGCTTACAATTTTTAATGAATTATTTATAATTAATTTGAGCCGCAAAAATACACTTTTTATTTATACACTCAAATTTTTTTACTTCTTTTCTCTTCATTACTTTGCTTAGCTCTCTTATTATAACCGTTTTAATCACATATTTTTTTATCATATACAATTTTATGGACATACTATATATAACTATAATTAATTGCGATCTACTATTCTAAACATCTGTGTAATACTTATACTGCAAATAAATACAAAAAACGAAGCTGTATGTGTTTGTGTTTTTACGTAACTCTGTCATACATTCAACAAACCAAAAACATTCATAACAAAAAGATATAAATTTATCAAATTAGTAATATGTTCAATTACACACACAAATAAAAAGGTATAGTCTAAAAAAAACACACCACTTTATTTTACAATACAAAAAATTGATTTTCAACAATATAATAACACACACTGTTTTGTGTCACAAAAAAACATGTTAATATTGTATTATGATTTTATCATTTTTAAGAAGAATATATTGTATTTTGATAGTGAATGATATATTTTTGCTAAAAAATTGAAATCAATCTTTGATTTTTATATTAAAATAATACATTAATACTATGGAAGAATTTCAAAAAAAATCTTTGTATGACCAGAGTTACGAACATGATGCATGTGGAATAGGTTTTTTAGCAAATCTAAAAGGTAAGAAATCATACAAGATTATAGATGATGCACTTAAAATGCTCGAAAACATGGAGCATCGTGGTGCCGTAGGATTTGAAGAAAACACAGGTGATGGTGCCGGCATATTAATACAAATACCTCACGATTTTTTTACAGAAGAATGTGATAAAATCGGACTAACCCTTCCTGAATACGGAAAGTATGGTGTAGGTATGATATATTTTCCCGCAGAAGTTAAAATGCGTGAAGCCTGTCGAAAAATATTTAACGATACTCTCGAACACCTTGGCTTAGAATTGTTGGGTTACAGAAATGTGCCGGTAAACAGAAAAGGTATTGGGAAAACAGCTTTATCTACAGAGCCCAAAATAGAGCAAGCTTTTATCATAGCAAAAGACTCATCAATAACCGGTGAAGATTTAGAAAGAAAATTATTTGTACTGCGAAATTGGTCATTTAACTTATTCAAAAAAACATTTCCACGACACGCAGAAGATTTTTACATACCAACATTATCCTATAAAACTATAGCATACAAAGGGCAATTAACGACCTATCAAGTACGGTCATACTATCTGGATTTACAAAACCCCAAAATGATTTCGGGACTGGCAATGGTTCACTCCCGGTTTTCTACCAACACATTCCCTAAATGGAAACTGGCACAACCATTTCGTTATATTGCCCATAATGGTGAAATAAATACTATTAAAGGTAATGTAAATACTGTAGTTTCTAACGAAACTCTGTTTGAATCGTCATTATTTTCGAAAAAAGATATAGAAAAATTACGTCCTATCTGTGATCATGAAAATTCTGACTCTGCCAACTTAGACAACATGATAGAAATGCTTGTTTTAAGTGGGCGGGAATTACCACATGTAATGATGATGCTTATGCCGGAAGCATGGCAAAATGATACAGAAATGCAAGACCCCAAAAAAGCATTTTACGAATATCATGCTAATATCGTAGAACCATGGGACGGTCCTGCTTCTGTAAGTTTTACAGATGGGCACATTATTGGTGCCACACTAGACCGTAACGGACTCAGACCTTCGCGGTATTCTTTATTAGAAGATGGTACCCTTATTATGGCATCAGAAACTGGTGCATTAAAAATAGACCAAAGCAAGGTGGTTCAAAAAGGACGTTTAGAACCGGGTAAAATGTTTATCGCAGATTTAAATGAGGGAAGAATTATCAGCGACGAGGAAATCAAACAACGTATTTGCTCTGAACAGCCATACAGAACATGGATTGAGCAAAACAAGGTGCATATCAATGATATTCCGGAACCTAAAAAACCTACGTATACTTATAATGCAGACACTCTTACGCAACGACAAATTGCATATGGATATACTCAGGAAACCGTGAAATCTATAATTGCCGAAATGGTCAACAAAAGTGCTGACCCTATAGGTTCTATGGGTAATGATGCTCCTTTAGCTGTACTTTCCAGACAAGCACGTCACATATCAAACTATTTCAAACAGCAATTTGCTCAGGTTTCGAACCCTCCTATTGATCCCATACGGGAAAAAATCATCATGTCATTAAAGACATCGGTTAGTAGATCATTTAATATGCTTTCTATCACATCATTACATGCAAAGCACATTGCATTTGACCAACCGGTATTGACCAACGAACAAATCGATGCAATCAGATATATTACTCATCCTGACTTTCGGGTTACTCAACTTGATGCTACATTCAAAGCAATTAATGAACCCAATAGCCTGGAAGATTCATTAAAGCGTATGTGTGCTGATGCTGATAGTGCAATTATAGACAAAACAACAAATATTCTTATTATTTCTGATCGAAATACCAGCAAAGATCGGGCTGCAATTCCAACGCTGCTTGCAATTGGTGCCCTGCACAATCATTTGGTAAACAATGGATTGCGTGCACGTGTGGGCATTATTATTGAAGCTGGTGATGTTGTTGAGACGCATCACTACGCAACTATTATAGGATACGGTGCAAATGCTGTTAACCCATACATGGCATTTGAAACAATTACCTCTTTACAACGAGGTAAATATATAAAAAACAAAACTACTGAAGAGGCTAACGAAGCATACATAAACGCTATCGGAGCTGGTTTGCTCAAAATATTCTCTAAAATGGGAATTTCAACACTTCAGTCATACCGAGGTGCACAAATATTTGAATGTTACGGTTTAGGTGAAAATATTATTAATCTTTGTTTTAAAGGTACTGTATCGAAAATTGGTGGTATGGACTTTAAAGATATTGCCAAAGAAACATTGGTAAAACACTTTGCAGCCTACCCCGAAAAACCTATTGTAAACCAACGTCTCGAAGAGGGAGGAATTCATCAATGGAAACATCGTGGTGAAAAACACTTGTTTAATCCTCAAACTATTAGCCTCCTGCAACAAGCTGTTCGTACAGATGATTACGAACTATACAAACAATACGCACAATTAATCAACGAACAACATGATCAACAATTTACTTTGCGTAGTTTACTCGATTTTAAAGGAAACAGAAAAGCTATTTCGATTGACGAAGTAGAACCTGCTGAAAACATCTACAAACGTTTTGCCACAGGTGCTATGTCGTTTGGTTCTATATCGTACGAAGCTCACTCTACCCTCGCAATCGCAATGAACAAATTAGGCGGAAAATCAAATTCCGGTGAAGGTGGTGAAGATGAAATACGCTTTGTGCAAAAAGAAAACGGCGACTGGGAACGTTCTGCAATTAAACAGGTTGCTTCCGGTAGATTTGGAGTAACATCTCATTATCTTGCAAATTGTAATGAGATTCAAATAAAAATGGCACAAGGTGCAAAACCCGGCGAAGGTGGTCAATTGCCAGGACACAAGGTTGATGAATGGATTGGTAGAGTGCGTCATTCCACTCCTGGTGTAGGATTAATTTCTCCACCACCACATCACGATATTTATTCGATTGAAGATTTGGCACAGTTAATTTTTGATTTGAAAAATGCTAATCCGGATGCACATATAAATGTAAAATTAGTTTCGAAAGCCGGTGTCGGCACAATTGCTGCCGGTGTTGCAAAAGCATTTGCAGACAAAGTTCTTATTTCAGGTCACGACGGGGGCACAGGTGCTTCTCCGGTTTCATCTATCCATCATTGCGGATCTCCTTGGGAAATGGGACTTGCAGAAACTCACCAAACACTTGTTATAAATAAACTCCGCGATCGGATAATTGTACAATCTGACGGTCAAATGAAATCGGGTCGTGATTTAGCTATTGCGACATTACTGGGAGCTGAGGAATGGGGAGTTGCTACTGCTGCTCTTGTTGCCGAGGGATGTATTATGATGCGCAAATGCCATTTAAACACATGCCCCGTTGGAGTTGCAACTCAAAACAAAGACTTACGCAAAGTCTTTAAAGGTAAACCTGAACATGTTATGAATTTATTTAAATTTATGACGCAGGAATTACGTGAGATTATGGCTGCAAACGGATTTAAATCTATCAATGAAATGGTGGGCCAGTCTAATATTCTTCGCCAACGCGATGATTTGGCATACTGGAAAGTTCAAAAATTAAATTTAGATCCTATTATTTATCAAGTACCCTCTGATCCTGATATTAAAACATACCATTCAAAAGATCAAAAACATGCCATTCATTCCATATTGGATAGAAAACTAATTGAAAAAGCATTACCTGCAATTAAAAACGGCTCTAAAGTTACTGAAGAATTTGACATTATCAACACAGACCGAGCTGTGGGCACAATGCTTTCTCATGAAATTTCAAAAAAATATGGCAACAACGGATTGCCTGAAAATACAATCAATTACACATTTACCGGATCCGCTGGTCAATCTTTTGCAGCATTTGGACAAAGTGGTTTAACCTTTAGAGTTTTTGGTGATGCTAATGATTACTTTGGTAAGGGATTGTCTGGAGCTAAACTAATTATCAGACCAAATCAAAAATCCAACTTTGCTCCCGAAAAAAATGTACTTATTGGTAATGTAGCTTTTTACGGTGCTACAAGTGGTGAGGCATATATTCGCGGAGTAGCGGGCGAACGATTTTGTATTCGAAATTCCGGTGTGCAAACAGTTGTTGAGGGAATTGGTAATCACGGATGCGAATATATGACCGGAGGAACTGTTGTTGTGCTTGGAAAATTTGGTATGAATTTCGCTGCCGGAATGAGTGGTGGTATTGCTTATATTTACGATCCTGAACATATATTTGATTTGTATTGTAATAAAGCATCGGTTGATTTAGAAAAAGTTCCGTTTGAAGATGTGAATTTGCTCAAAACACTCATCACGAATCATCAAAAATATACTGATAGCACAGTAGCCTCTCAGGTTTTAGAAAATTGGGATGATGCTCTGGAAAGTTTTGTAAAAGTATATCCACGCGATTTCAAACGAGTAATTGAAGAACGCAAAAAAATGGAAGCTGCTGCTGCTGAATAATAATTAACGATAAAAAACATTACTGCTATGGGGAAACCTTCAGGATTTTTAGAATATAACAGAGAGGTTGCTGAAACAAAACCTCCTAAAGAACGAATAAAAGATTATGCTGAATTTTATCTGAATTTCAGCGCCCGTAAAACCGAAATTCAATCTGCACGTTGCATGGAATGTGGTATACCATTTTGCCACGATGGATGCCCATTGGGAAATATTATACCCGAATTTAATGATGCGGTGTATCGTCAGAACTGGTTTCAGGCATATGAAATATTATGCTCAACAAACAATTTTCCGGAGTTTACCGGTAGAATTTGTCCTGCTCCGTGTGAAACATCATGTGTGCTGGGGATTAACAAACCAGCTGTTACAATTGAATTGATTGAAAAACAAATCATAGAAAATGCCTTTAAGCATGAATGGGTGAAACCATCTCCACCGGCATTTCGCACAAACAAAAATGTTGCTGTTGTGGGTTCTGGACCTGCGGGGCTCGCCGCTGCTGCTCAAATAAATAAAGCAGGACATTCGGTAACTGTATTTGAACGTGATGACAAAATTGGTGGTCTTCTTCGCTATGGTATTCCCGATTTTAAATTAGATAAATCTATTATCGACAGACGAATCAAACTCATGGAAGAAGAAGGTATTGTGTTTAAACCAAATACAAACGTGGGGATTGATATAAGTGCTGAAGAACTCACAAAAGAATTTGATTCTGTTGTATTATGCGGTGGTTCTACTATACCACGGGACTTACCAATTCCGGGACGCGAACACAAACAGGTGCATTTTGCAATGGAATTCTTAAAAGATAACAATAAACGTGTTCAAGGCAGCACAGAAGCCCAAGATGATCGAATTAATGTAAAAGATGCTCATGTTGTGGTTATTGGGGGTGGTGATACCGGATCTGATTGCGTTGGAACATCAAACAGACAGGGGGCTAAATCTATTACTCAAATAGAGTTAATGCCAAAACCAAAAACGGAACGTGGTGTTGAAGACCCTTGGCCACACTGGCCACATGTTTTGCGAACAACTTCGTCGCACCAAGAAGGATGTGAGCGACTATGGTCTATACTTACCAAAGAATTTATTGCTGATAAAAACGGCGATCTACAAGCTCTCAAAATAGCTGATATTGAATGGGAAAAACCAAAAAAAGGAGAACGTCCTAATTTTAAGGAAATTCCAAATACAGAACGAGAAATTCCATGTAATTATGCATTTCTTGCAATGGGATTTGTTCACCCACAACACGAAGGTCTACTCGACAATTTAGGAACCAGCTATGATAACCGAGGAAATGTTGATGCCGAATATGGAACATACAACACAAATATAAAAGGAGTATTTTCTGCCGGCGATATGCGTCGCGGACAATCTCTTGTTGTGTGGGCAATTCATGAGGGACGGGAATGTGCTCGTGCAGTTGATGAATATCTTACCGGTATTCCTTCAAACTTAGAAGCAAAAGACAAATCCCGTTATGCTTTAGATTAATATACCTGTTGTTCTTATTTTCAATAAAAAAGGGATGCAGACAGTGTTTGCATCCCTTTTTTAATTAATTCCCGAAATTATGTAATACTCTAAAAAATAACGCACAAGTTTTTCGCTTTACACATATAACCACATACATACCATCAATAATATCATTTTCAATTCTTAAAAAAAGTACAATTATGTCGTGTTTAGACTTAATTATCATACAATTATGTATATGTTCTTTTTTATAAAAAAACCATAACATACTGAAAAAGAAAAGCACAGTATCATACTTCAGAAAATGGCATAATGAATGTGTAGATGATAATAAATTCAGAACAACTGACCTAAGAAAAACAGTATTTTATATAATGATATGATAAATAAGAAGTTGATAAATTTTACTATTTTTTGTATACGGATTTTAAAATGATACCAATTATGCCACAGACACGACTTCCATTTTTCCCAGAAGATATAGAATTAATCAATAATTATATTGGAGTTCAAAAGAAAGCAGGGATCGTTTATTACTTCAATGGAGCTATGGCCATTTTTCAACATCCCGAAGATGATTATTCAAGTTTTCGATTGTTTACGAGTCAATTAGTGGTAAATGGAAATGTAACCCAAATGGATATAGTCAGGGCATTTAATGTCAGCACAATAAGCGTGAAGCGTTGGGTGAAAAAATACCGTAAAAATGGAGCAGAAGCTTTTTTTATTACAGAAACAACACCAACCTCGAGTACTGCCCCCGGAGTTATCTAAAAAATACACTATTATTTAGAACTAAATAATAGCGTAGAGCAGATATGTAATTTACTTGACTTAAAGGTTGATACGGTCAAACGAGCTATAAAAGATGGCCGGATATTAATTCCTGAAAAAGAACACAATCATACAGCAGGTATAACAAAAAGCGAACGAAACATTATTGACAATGACCAAGCAATGGGCAAAGCCTGTTGCAATACAATAGAAAGGGTATTGTCGCTAAAAACCGGGGCAAGTTGTCCAATAACATTCAAATACCAAACAGACTTGCAATATGCAGGAGTTTTGATTTCTATACCGGCACTAATAACACAAGGTTTACTTAGGTACGAAAATGAATTTGCACTTGAAAGAGTATATTACCCAACAAGCAGTATTTTTCTATCTTTGGCTATATTGTCATTATTACGGATTAAGACATTATCTGGGACAGGCATTTTACCAGCAGGAGAACTTGGCAAAACAATCGGGCTTGACAGGATTCCCGAAGGAAAAACATTAAGGATACGTATAGCTGAGTTTTGCAAAAAAACAGATATTGATAGATGGCGATTTGAACTAAGCCGGGACTGGTCTGCCTGGGCTCCTTTTTGAATTTGTCGTGCCAAAATCCCACTTGAGGCAGCGTTTATAACAACATCAACATCTTCTTTTTTTTCAAATTCATTAGCTAAATCACGCATGGCATCCTGCATACTAGCAGCAGAAAAAACCCGAATTTTCGTTCTCTCTATATCCGATTCGGAACTTACACATGAAATAAACAACACCGAAACGAGAAGCAAAAAACTATACCGTACTTTTAATTGTATGAACCGCATTTTTGTATACTCTTTGTTAATAAAAATTAGCTATACAAAAATAAACTGTAAACAAATAGTATACATTCCGTAATACTACTGATTCTTTTTTACGCGATACGCTTATGCTTTAAAGCAAAAAAAGACTGTTTCAACATATATGAAACAGTCTTTTTAATATAAATATATGTATATCAACTAATCATCAAGCAATATTTCAAGCAACTGAATTGCCGCTTTTGGAATAGACGTACCCGGTCCAAAAATTGCCACTGCACCTGATTCATATAAGAAATCATAATCTTGCGACGGAATCACGCCACCACAAATTACCATGATATCCTCACGACCCAGTTTTTGTAACTCTTCAATAACCTGCGGCACAAGATATTTGTGACCAGCCGCAAGAGATGAAACACCCAAAATATGCACATCATTTTCCACTGCTTGCTTCGCCGCCTCTTCCGGAGTTTGGAACAATGGCCCCACATCAACATCAAAACCGATATCGGCATAACCTGTTGACACTACTTTGGCACCACGGTCGTGACCGTCTTGTCCCATTTTTGCAACCATAATACGAGGTTGACGTCCTTCTTTTTCTGAAAATTGCTTACACAATTCTACTGCTTTTTGAAAATTACTGTCGTTTTTTGCTTCTGCTGCGTACACACCTGAAATACTTCTAATTACTGCTTTATATCTGCCTGCTACTTTTTCACAAGCGTCTGAAATCTCACCAAGAGTTGCATTTTTACGAGCAGCATCAACTGCTAGTTCAAGCAAGTTACCCTCACCTGTTTCTGCACTTTTAGTGATTGCCGATAGAGCTGCCTGACATTCTTCCTCATTTCGTTCAGCACGCAATTCCTGCAAACGTTTAATTTGCGAATCACGCACCGCTGAATTATCAATGTCAAGAATTTCAATAGGATCTTCTTTATCCAATCTATATTTATTTGTACCAATAATAGCATCGAGACCAGCATCAATACGTGCTTGTTTGCGAGCTGCAGCCTCTTCAATACGCATTTTCGGCACACCGGTTTCAATAGCTTTTGCCATTCCACCAAGTTTTTCCACCTCATCAAGGTGTTCCATAGCTTTCTTCACTAAATCTTTCGTTAACGATTCTACATAATAAGAACCAGCCCACGGATCGATAGCACGACAAATTTCTGTTTCCTGTTGAATATAAATTTGCGTATTACGTGCTATACGAGCAGAAAAATCAGTTGGTAAAGCTATTGCCTCATCCAATGCATTGGTGTGGAGCGACTGTGTATGCCCCAACGCTGCAGCCATAGCCTCCACACATGTTCTACCCACATTATTAAACGGATCCTGCTCTGTTAAAGACCATCCGGAAGTTTGTGAGTGAGTACGCAATGTTAGAGATTTTGGATTTTTCGGATTAAATTGTTTTACAATTTTTGCCCATAACATACGTGCTGCACGCATTTTGGCAATTTCCATAAAATGATTTGTTCCAATAGCCCAAAAGAATGACAAACGAGGAGCAAACGAATCAACATCCATACCAGCATTAATTCCGGTACGTAAATAATCCAGCCCATCTGCCAAGGTATATGCCATTTCAATATCATTGGTTGCTCCAGCTTCTTGCATATGATATCCTGAAATTGAAATAGAATTAAATTTCGGCATATATTTCGACGTATATTCAAAAATATCCGCAATAATTCGCATAGAAAACTGAGGCGGATAAATGTACGTGTTTCGTACCATAAATTCCTTCAAAATATCATTTTGTATAGTACCAGACAATTCTTCTAATTTGGCACCTTGTTCGAGTCCTGCTACAATATAAAATGCCATAATCGGAAGCACAGCCCCGTTCATAGTCATAGAAACAGACATTTTATTAAGAGGTATCTGATCGAACAAAACCCGCATATCTTTAATAGAATCTATTGCCACACCGGCCTTACCTACATCACCTTCTACACGAGGATGATCTGAATCATATCCACGATGTGTTGCAAGGTCAAATGCAACGGACAAGCCTTTTTGCCCCGATGCTATATTACGTCTATAAAATGCATTAGACTCCTCTGCTGTAGAAAATCCGGCATATTGTCGGATTGTCCAGGGTCGAAACGGATACATTGCTGTATACGGACCACGTAAATACGGAGGAAAACCCGAAGTAAAATGTATATGCTCAGCATCTTTAATATCATTTTTGGTATATGCTGATTTTATTGGAATTTTTTCCGGTGTTTCCCATGTATTTGGAATAATATTTTTCTTTTCCCACTCTTCGACTGAAGGTTGAGATTTTGATTTTTTTATATCTATTGATTTAAAATCCGGTTTCATGTTATCTGATTTTATTTAATTCCCACTAAAGCCTGATACATTTGTAATGTTTCAAGCACATTTGATTTTACACTGATAAAATGCTTAATTCCCTCAGCTTCTAAGTCTTTTTTAGAAGCAGGATCACCGGCTACAACCACAATTTTATCTTGCAACTGTTTACATACCGGCACTGCATATTGCAGATATTCATCATCTGAGCTACACACAACAATAATATCAGCTTGTGCTTTTTTAGCTGCTTCTACCCCCTCTTCTACCGAAGAAAACGGTTTATTATCCATTACCTCAAAACCGGCACAGGCAAAGAAGTTACATGCAAACTGAGCACGCGCAGTTCGAAACACCGGATGCCCTATTGGAATCATAAACACTTTGGGTCGTGTATTATTTTTTGCATAGGTATCGGTCTTATATCGCAACAATTCAAACAATTGTGCTCCTCTATACAACTCTATAGGTTGTGCAATAGCATTAGGCGATTCAAATGATTGCGGTTTAAACAATGATTCATCCAGAAAATTTTCTGCACGCTCCGTGAAATTTGGAAATTGATTTACTCCCAAAATATTTTCACGTCTGGTTGCTATTTTTTTATTGTGTATTTCTGCGGTTTTTCGTATTTCATCTTGAATAAAACCAGCTTTGAAAGCATCTATAAAACCACCTTTGTCTTGAATAGTTAAAAATATGTCCCATGATTTTTCAATAATTTTATCGGTCAGTTCTTCGATATAATATGAACCTGCCGAGGGATCTACCACTTCATGGAAATGACACTCTTCTTTAATAATATTTTGCTGATTGCGTGCTATCCGTTCACTAAACTCAGATGATTCTTCAAAAATATAATTGAATGGTAAAATTGTCAGAGAATCAACCCCACCAATAGTTGCACTCATAGCTTCTGTCTGAGTGCGAAGCATATTTACGTATGGGTCATAAATTGTTTTGTTCCATGTAGAAGTTATTGCATGTATGTTAATTTTTCCGGCACACGTACATACCTTGCTTCCACCGCACGAACAGGCAGAATCTGAATTATCACAACAATCATCATCACAGTTACATGTTGGTTTATATGCTGAAACAATTTTTGCCCATAAAAATTTTGCTGCACGGAATTTTGCAATTTCCATAAAATAATTTGACGACACCGCAAAATTAAATTTTATACGTGGTGCAAATATTCCAGCATCTATCCCTTTTTCTGTAGCTGCTGTCAAATAATCTGCACCAATAGCCAAACCATATGCCAGTTCTTGTGTAATTGAAGCTCCTGCATTGGCTATATAATCGGCATGCACTTCGCAGGTTTTAAAACATGGTATTTCTTTGGCTACATTTAGTAAATCTATCGTAAAGGTCTCGCATTTCTCTTGCGAATCAAAACAAAATGCTCCGGTAAGAACTAAATTTCCTATATAATCTGAATTGACAGAACCTGTTATTTGATTCAAATCATATTTTTCTTCCTTTAGGTATTCCACAAAATGAGTCAGGAAGTTTGTTTTTCCTTTTGCTATTACAAAACATACCTCAATAGCCGTTAACTGAATATTGTGCAACAATTTCGCTATATCAGATTTCTCCCAACTTGTGGCATCTTGTATATTAAAACCTAAAGAAGTAACTCCTCGTTGCAAGATGTTTAAAGCCTTTGCATGTGCTTGCGATATATCTTGTACCGATATATCCTGACGTATATTCCACTCGTTATCGGTTTTGGTCCCACGTATATACGGAAACTCTCCCGGCAACACTTCTAAATATTTAAGAGACGACAAGTCTTCTTGTCTGTAAATCGGTTCTACTTTGAATCCATCAATCGGACGCCATACTAATTTTTTTTCATAGTCAGCTCCTTTAATGTCTTTAATGGTTTTTTCTTTCCATTCTTCAGCAGAAACCGGTGCAAATTCTTCAAATAATTTACCCGAACTGTTTGACATACTATTTTTTTATTTTAGTTTATATTTAATTTTACTACGTGTCAAATTTAGACATTTTTTATAAACTAAGGCACACGAAATCACATAATTTTATGCAAAAATTCACTCATCTTTTTTGGCTTTTTCAATACAAAAATTGAATCTATACAATAATTACATGTACTGTACATGACTAAAACATCTCACAATTATTCCTTTTGACACACGGGCAGATATACGTAAAAACACATGTGCTGAACGCATGAAAAGTATCTGTAAATCAAAAAAATAGCCTGTAGCAATATGTGAGAAAAGTAACAAAAAATATCGGTTACCATACACACCACACGCGAAAAAATTCGCCCCCTTGTAAAATTAAGATGTGTACTGTACCCCGAAAATTTCATCATTCATACCATTTATTTGCATGTCATGCTGTGTACAACACAGGTAAAAAACACAGATTAATCAACAGTACGAAATGTAACAGCTGGTAATACATAAAAAAACCTTGTGTACTATCCTATACCTTGCTATGCACCAATTCAACTTCCTTGAAAAAATACGTACGTTTTTGATTGTGTTCATCTTGAATATGCAATACCCCATTTTGTTCTATATCAATAATTTTTCCAAGAAACACACCATCTTTATCTTTATAAGTAGAAAAGGTATTGAATAAATATATGTGCTGTAAATATGTGGCATGAACCCCTAGTGGGTCAGTTTTGGTATGACTGTATACAACATAAAACTCTTCAAGAACTTCATATAATAATTCTTTTACAGACACCGTATGTGCAATGCATTGCTTTACAGAAACAGGATTGGGGATACTTTCAGAAAAAGTAGTTTGATTACAATTCAGTCCAACACCTATTACCGAACCTGCAATTGTATACCCGGACAATATATGTTCAAGTAATATACCAGCTATTTTTTTATCACCAACATAAATATCATTAGGCCATTTTATAAAGACCTCAGCACAATAATGTGCCACAACATTACGTATAGCAAGTGATATACACTCAGAAATAACAAATTGTTTGTTTGCAGAAATATGGTCAGGATATACAATAATAGAAAAAGTCAGATTTTCTCCCGGATTGCTTTCCCACACAGCATTTTTTTGCCCCTTTCCATGTGTTTGATTTTCACTAACTATAACTGTATATTCAGGAGTTTTTTTGTGTTGCATTAATGCATATGCACACGTATTTGTTGAAGAAAGTTCGTTATAATAATATATGTTTTTGTATATTTCCATCGTCAAAAATTAAAAAAACAAAATTATGAGATTTTTTATTACATTACTTTTTTATGTAGGAATAAGTACATTTTTATTTTCACAAAACTGCACAATTACCGGAAAAATAAACAATTATACCGGAAATGATTCTATACAAATTACCACATTTGGCTCACAAAAACCTATAGAAGAAAAGGTTGCAGTATCAAAAAAAGGAAAATTCTCGTACACTTACCCTACTCAAGGTGCAGATTTCAACAAAATTTATTTCAACCCAAAAGATTTTATTCTGGTTGTTCTAAATCCTAACGAAAGTATACATATAGAAGCAGATTTCAACAATCTATCGCACACATACACTGTAGAAGGTGCAAAAGACGCAGAACTTATTCAAGCAAACAATCAAGCTTTGTTGGAATACATGAATGAGATGAACGAATTGCAAAAATTATTTAAAGAAAAAGTTGATTCAATTGAAAAAGATAAAGAAACATTTATTGTACAAACAATTACTGAAAATGCAGGTTCATTATCAGCTCTTGCTTTAATAGACCTGGTTGACAAGAAAAAATACCCGGAACTGTATTCTTTAGTAGACAGCACATTATACAGCAAATATCCAGACAACAGTGTAGTTGCTAATTTCCACAATAAGCACAGTGGCGAAGAACATTTACCAAAAGGGTCTGTTGTGCCAAATATTGAATTACAAGACGAAAACGGACACACTGTTTCACTGGAATCATACCGGGGACAAACAGTTTTACTTGTATTTTGGGCAACCTGGTGTCGCCCCTGCCGTGCAGAAATTCCTCATATTAAAAAAGCATATGAAGAATACAACGAAGACGGTTTTACCGCTTTTTCGGTATCGACAGACAAAGACAAGCAAAAATGGCAGGATTTTGTAGAAACACAACCGGTACCATGGACAACAACTCATGATAGTGAAGGGAAATACAGCAAAGTATTTCGTGTTCGGGGTATTCCTTTTACTATACTCATAGATACTGAAGGACGCATAATTGCAAAAAATGTTCGCGGCAAAGCATTAGAACAATATTTATCTCAAATTTATGACAACTAATTGATAAGATATAATAGTTTTGCAAAAAAATGTAAAACTATTATATCTTATTATTTGTATGCTATCATCAATTATTGAATTCATGGTTATGTTAAATCCATTTGCGCTGTTCCTTTATTTAGAACCGATACGAAAAGATTTAGACCATAAAAAATTTATTGGCGTTATATTTAAGGCATCACTAATATCTTTTACTGTTTGCCTCCTGTTTTTCTTTTTAGGAGAATTTATTTTTGATTCGATTTTTCAAATTGATTTTGAATCATTTCGCATTTTTGGTGGGGTCATAATTTTTTCATATGCCTATTTTTTCATAGTTCGGGGTCAAAAAGCATTAATTATGATTAAAGAAAATCTTGATGATTTGGCATCAGAAATAGCTTTACCTTTTATGGTAGGTGCCGGAACCATTTCGTTAAGTATACTTGTTTCATACAACCATCCTACCTGGAAAGGACTCTCTATTATGATTATTGTATTTATAATTAATTTCTTTACAATATTCATGTTAAAAAAAATCAGAGACAACCTGGAAGGTAAAAAATGGCGAACGGCATACGATAAAAACATGGAGGTTCTGCTTAGATTAAACGGATTTTTTATAGGTGCTATAGGTATAAATATGGTGCTTACTGGCATAAAAAACATGTTTGGTATTGGTATAATTTGATAGTTTAAAAAAAAGTTTTAGTTTTGCACGAACTATTATAATTTTCATCAATATTTTTTAGAAAAATGATTAAGCCGAAAATCTTACTTGTACTCTTGTTAGCCATTCCTACGTGCATTTTTGCACAAAATGGTTTCAGTTTAAAACTCAATTATGTAAAACCCAGTGGAGAAGCTTTTGCTACAAAATACGAACCTGCTGTTGGATTCCAGTTTCATTGGAATTTTTCGTATATGGAAGACCAACTGCAAGCAGCTTTTTTTACCGGTTATTATAAATTAAAACCATATAACGAAATTATTGTACAAGTTAATGAGGATAATAATCTTATTACAGAAAATTATGGTGAATACAGAGCTATTCCATTTGGTTTAGTTACCGATTTTAAACTTTTCAGTGTACTTGATGATAAATTATCTCCGATTTTAGGAGCTGACTACTTTTTCGAGCGAATAAAACATAGTAAACATACAATTACAACTGAAGAGGATCTTGATTCAGAAAAGTTCTGGGTACGGGGTATAACATTCAAAGCTGAAGTAATGTACGAAATAAACAAAAAAATGACAGCATCAATAGGACTGGGATATAGTTTCAAGTCATCTTCAGCATATTATATACCTGATATTTTAAATAGACATAAAATCTGGGATTCTTATATTAAGTATAAATATTATATAAACTAACACCTACTCTCAATGAAAAGAATAATTATTTTACTCCTGCTAGCCGGCACTGTAGCTTTACAATCGTGCGAAAAGGATTTGTTTACCTCATACAAAAAACAAGTTTCAACATCAAACAGTGACGAAAAAAACATTTCAATACAATTTGATAATGAAAATTATGAGGTGATTCTCAATGGTTCTATACCGGAAAGTTTCATTACCGGAAACGAAACAATTATATTATATTACAGCAAATTGAAAAAACAAGCAGAAAATTTAAATTTCGAATATGATAAGTACATTATTCCACCAAACTCATACGACACTTCATTTGCAATACCGTTCAATACAATTACTAATGAATTAAACATGAATTCTTATGATTTAAATGATTCGCTCTACTTTAGATTAGCAATTAAAGATGCATCATCAAATGCATATTTAAGTAATATAGTAACATATACCGATGACTTGGAAAGAACTGTTCCCTCTGTAACTGTACCTTGCGAAAGTAATCTAACAAATCAGGAATTTGATCTTATTACTAACATCCCCAATCATTCATTAGAATTAGAAGATGCAACAAGATTAACTGATAGCAGTTTTAAAATGGAACTCAGACTGAATGATGACTATTCCTTTTCCCATTACGATAACGAAACAGAAGAAATATATGTACGCTTTAAAGGTAAACCGATAAACGGTGAATATACTACAGTAAGTTCTGAAACAGAGTTAACTGCTCAAAAAGTATTTATATATACTAGATATTATAATACTAATACTAATACATATTCAAGAGAAAATTATGCTAAACCCGGGTATACCATTTATGTAAACAATGGACAAACAACTGACTACTACGGCAATACAAAAAACACAACAACAATTAGTATTTGCGAATTAGAAATGACAAAATGTTTTGATATTGTTAACTTACAAATAAAAGGAACTTTTACTGAATAAATCTCTAACACAATACTACAATGAAAAAAATTTTATTTGCACTCACGACATTAATTATTTTTTCCGGTTGTGCTACAATGCTGTTACCCAGACATCAACCAATCACACTCAAAACCAAGAACAAAGATGCAGAAGTTTATATAAATAACGAAAAAGTTGGTGAAGGCTCACAAATCTCAAAACGAATCCGAAAAAAAGGCACAAGCCAAATCGTGGTAAAAACACCAGAATATAAAGATTCATATCATTGTTTGGTGGCACATAAAAGACCGGCAGCATATTGGCCTCTTCACATAATATCAACTATTTCAATTTATGGTATATTTGAAAAATATGCTCATAATTGTTTTAAATATCCTGACATTACTATCTGTGAGCCAAAAACAAAAATCCCGCACCGAACTGAGGATTTAAAATATGTAAACTTAAATGCCATAAAGTTAGATATTGAAAATGCTGATCGCCAAATTTTGGCTATCACCATGTCATATAAAGATTATTTAAGCAATAAATTTCATGTTTTGGAACAAAAAGAAAAAAACAAAATTGCGAAAAAAGAATTAAGGAAAAAAGACGAAAAAGAAGACGAAAAGGTATTACTTGAATCCAAAGATGAAATCAATAGCATAAAATTTGATGACACTAAGTTTTCAAACGATATAAAAGATGCTCTTATTAAATCGGGATTTACCGATACTATCAATGAAATTTTCTTTGACAATAACAATACACTCCACATTGAAGCTCTCATTAGCAATATTACATTATTCAAAATTAAAAGTGCATCAACTAACGATTTTCACAAAATAAAACTTGGTATAAAATGGTTTATGAAAAATAATTTTGGAGAAACCATTGATTCAGTTTCTCACAATTCGTATTCAGGTGATTTTGTGAAATTTGATGTTGAAGATATGACACGCGATGCTATTGAAAAATCATATTTATCCTTATTTGAAAAAGAATCATTCAAAAAAGAATTACAATATATAAAAACACTCGATGCTCCTGAAAAAACTACAAAAATAGATGTGAGCTGGAAACACTATATAAAAGATGCCAGCGAAGCTAACCAAGCTACCGTTATTATTAAAAAAGGTGAAGGTCATGGTTCCGGCTTTGCTATATCACCTGATGGATACATCATAACAAACTACCACGTGGTTGCTTCGGAATATATTGACAAAAAAGACTCTCTTACTATTGTATTACACAACGGTCTGGAATATCCGGCACATATAGTAACAAAAAACAAATATCGGGATTTAGTACTTCTGAAAATTGATGCCCAAATTGATAAAACATTTAAACTTCCGACTCAGAAAAATTATAAAAATCTAGAAGAGGTTTATGCAATTGGCACACCGCAATCTGTTGAATTAGGACAATCTGTTTCGACCGGTATTATTTCTTCTGAACGAAATGTAAACAAAAATACATACATACAGTTAAACATGTCGCTTAACAGTGGTAACAGCGGCGGCCCTCTTCTTAATAAGAGTGGTGATCTTAACGGTGTTATTGTTGCAAAATTATTCGGTTTTGGTGTTGAAGGAATTAGTTTTGCAATACCAGCATATAAAATAACAGAATACCTAAACATTACGCCTATATAGTATGTAAATTTTATATACTATTTTTTTAAGAGCTTAGGTTTATTATTACAAAAATCTAAGCTCTTATTATTTAAACACATTATAACTATACGTAGGTGTGTAAATATAAAAACAGGGTTTATCGTACACAATCTTACCGGTTATATGATTACGTTAAAAAAACACAGCAACAAAATGATTGTACCCGAACATCCACAAGAAACAACACGAGAACAACTCATACGATTAACCGAGTTTGTGTCTGTCTGTGTACGTTTTGTAAAAAGGGGACATTAGTACCATTTCCATGAACGACCTCGCATGCGAAGTCCTAACAATAAATCTAAGCCATTGAAAACCCATAGATTTAATTCAACCGGGAATTCGCATCGGGGGTTGTGTGGTGGTTGAATTTCTGGTTATTGTGCCACGTTTTTTAATTTTCTTCACGTATCAATTAGGACTAAAATCAATTTTGTCAGCGTTTTTATATCACTGTTTATAGTCCCTTGCATATACTTGGTCATAAACATTTTTATTGTCGGGTGGGTTTAGATTTAATGTTAATCCTTTTTCCGATGCTACTAATCTTAAAAATTCTCTTTGTGATCGCCCGTTTCCTTCTCTGAATGGATGCAGGTAATTCACATTATCCAAAATTTCAGCTAATTTCTTTGCTATCTGCAGCTTGTTCCTTTTTGATATGCTTCTATAATCCGAAATTAATGTATCAATAAAACGAAAAGCATTGTCAAAATGTGTGGTTGGAAAAAATTGTTTACCAGCTTTACTTATCTCAACCTTTCGTCTTTTCCCAGCCCAAGTAAACATCTTGAAACAAGTGTCTATGAATACTCAAAAGGCTATCTACTCCTTTTATTTTAATAGGTTTTTCGTAAAGTTCTTGAATACGTTTTGCAACAACTGCACTTTCAAAAAAGAGTAAATCATCCGAGTCCGTAATATTTGCTAAATTTCTTAGAATTCCAGTTTTTGGGTCGGTATAGATGTAATCGAGGTCAATATATTTGTATGAATCAGGCATACGATTTGTCCTTAGCGAATTTTATTAACTCGGGCAATGTGATTTTTCCAATCATATAATCTCTAATTATCTCAATACTTTTGGGAGTTGGTTTAAACCCTTCAAACATATTACTCCCAATTGCATTTGCAGTACTTTCCAAAGTTTTTAAATTAGAAAATTTCACCCCCATAATAGTCAGGTTTTTACGGTCTATATTTATCGTATTAAACATATTCTATCTTTTTCAATTAATCATCACAAATTTAATCATTTTCAGCCAATTTTTCCTTGTATGCGACAGTTTCCTCAAATGGTGGCATAACGTCAGTCTCCCAAAATAATCGGAACAAGCTGTCTCAAAACCTCCCATCATTTCCTCTATTTTCAATAAAAGTACATTTTTTTTTTGGACACCGAGAAAAAATCGCAAAACTTTTAATCTGCGTGTGTTTTCTGAAACTAACCTCTACCTTTTTTAAATTTATAGATTTAGTTCAACCGGGAATTTGCATTGGGGGGTGTGTGGGGGGGATTTCTGGTTATTTGGCAATAGTGCTTACATTTCTTGTATTAAATTATATATTTTAGGCAATCTATGTTTAAAATATTTTGGAATATTCTCTGTCATTAAAATAATCTCCTTATTTTCAATTTGTAAGATATTCGTATATACTTCATTTGAAGCAGAATTATCTACAAAAAGAACATTGTCAAAAAAATTAAAATGAATATTCACATTTTTATATCCGGCTTTCCATTTAATATCAATTGTGTCCTCATCCACAAAATGTCCTTTAAATTCAGTCCGAACTTGAACTCTATGTTTGGCAATGTCTTGATTATCTATACAAAAAAATATTAAATTCAAACGATATCCATATTTTTTAAATTTTACAGCCCAATAAATTGGATGTTGATCGAAGTTAGTTTCGTAACAAAAATCTAATTTTGCAGCAAGTACTTTTTCTATTGTTTACTTAAATGTTTCAGTGGTTTGATTTCTTGCTATTACGTCTCGCAATTCACTATCAGGAAGACTATTGTAATTCTCAAGATATAGCCTATCATAGTCAAATAAACTTAGCCCTTATGGGAGAAAGGATGATGCAAATGTTGATTTTCCAGCACCATTACATCCTGCTATAACAATTAAATCAGGCATTGGGATTTAGAGTGTTATTAAGTTCTTTACTTAATTTTCCCTCTTTTTTTCTAATCTGAAATAGCTCTTCTCTAGGAATCACTTGACTATACAAAATATTCCTAGCTTTACTCATTTGTTGAGTAACTTTTATTCCAGTTATTAGTTTTTCTTTACACATATCACAAATTTATAACTTTTTTTGATTTTTAGAATAATTCATTAGTTTTTTCTCTTCCCAGCATTATTGCTAACCGCAGTCTGTCTCAAAACCTCCCGCCATTTTTTATATTTTCAATAAAAGTACGTTTTTTTTCGGAATACGGAGAAAAAAAAGCAACACAAAAGCATCTATCAATCGAACATCATTCTCCGGCGAAACAACATCATCAAGGCAGCTTGCAAACAGTGTGGTTTGTTTCCGGTTTTGTCCCTGAATATACGTACATATAATTCGGTCTATTTTGTATTGTTTGATGCTTAAAAATACAAAAAAATCTGAATATTTGGGTATAAAATAGAGGTTTTTAGACAGCCTGACGGCGTTTTATTGTATGGTGTCGTGCGGAGTTACGTATCAATTTATCAGTTTACACCGACTTTTTTTTACGAGCCACAAACGCTCGCACACCTCTAAAACCCGCATGCACTATACCATGTGTTGTGTGCTTGACATTGTTAGTCATTCAGTTTTTTATTTAACAATCCTAAAATTTCATCATCTATTTCTCTTCCATATCGGTAATTCGTAATTGTATCTTCTTCGACAATAATTTCTGCACCCTTTTCGATTAATAATTTAACCATATCTTTATCATTTCGTTCAATCGCAGCAATTAAAGGTGTTTGCCAAAATGAATATTTATTTGCATCATTTATGTCTGTTCGCTCATCTCCATAATAATTTCGCTTGATTGCAAAATTTACTTTGGCTCCATTTTCTAACAATTGTTCGATTATCGAAATATTCCCTTTTTCAACTGCAATAAGTAATGGATAACCAATCTCGTAATATGATGGTTGTTCAAGTATTTCACCATTATATTCATCGTAAAAAATATTGATATCAGCACCATTTCTAATATATAAATCTACTAATGCTGTATCTTCTTCGTTAATGGCTGTATATAATGGAGAAATAACCTGTCCAGAATTACCTTCTCCTGCCCAAAAATATACATAGTTTGTATGTGCACCATTTTGTATTAGAATCTTTGCAACATCAAAACTTCTTGCATGACATAAAGTTTTACTTAAAATCTCTTTGTTATCTGTTAGGGTGATTAACTTATTTAAAATTAGGGTATCATTATCTATAATCGAATGCTCTAATGGTGTTGATTTCCATTTATAATTTTTTGAGTCGGGATATGGAAAGTTATTTTTTATTAGAAAATTTAAAGTCGTTGTATCTTGGAATTGAAGTTTATGATAGTATGAATTTCCTGATGTTAATTCTTCCCACCCCCACCATAAACAAATGGATACGTCTTTATTTGCTCCGTTTTCAAGAAGTAATGTAGCCAAATCCCAGTTTTTATTCATTATTACAGGCTCAAGAGGTTGAAGGTTACCTTCTTCTAAATATACTTTTGCTCCATTTTTAATCAAATATTCAACCAAATGTGTATTTTGATTTTTTGCAGCTATGAAAATTGCAGATTTTTCACACAGACAACCACAGCCTCCACCTTGTTCGAAATTTTCGTAGTATTTCTCAGTCCAATTTATATCTAATCCTTGGTCAAGCATTATCTCAATACTGTCAATATTTCCTGTTTCACAGTAATTAAGATATTTTTTAATCAGGGAATTAATATCAAGAGCTCCAAGTTCAATTAATTTCTTTACTATCAAGGGTTTTATTGAATCATCCTTTCTTCGATTAGCTATAAGTAATGGATAGACACCTTCCTTGTCAATATAATTTACATTTGCTCCATTATTTATTAATTCAATAATTTTTAAAGTGTCGTTGCCTTTCTGTATTTCATCAAACAAAGCTATGTGAACATCTTGTTCCTTATTGTGTTCTGAAATTCCTTTTTCCAAAGGTTCATTTTCTATTATCTCAAATTTATTCTGATTTAATTCAGCCTTTGTCTTTTTATTCCCTGAAGAATTATTTGAGCACTGAATAAAAACCAATGATATTAAAATCGCTATTACTACTTTTATCTTCATTCTATGTATTTTCATTGCACGATATCGTCTCCTTGCCTTGCACACAACTTCATTTATATGTATATGTATTATAAAATCACACATATACGCCATAAAAATGATTGCTCTGTATGATTATGTACTGTTTTATTTTTTGATTCAAATATAGTTTTTTTATACACATCATCAAAGGGTGATGTAATCTTTTGGATGCTCTTGTTGCTCACATGTGCGTAACTTTCTGCGGTCTTGAATATCGTGGAGGTGTGACATTCTTTCTTTTAAGACTCTCTAAAAATTTATGCGTACAATTGAAATTCCACAACTTTTTGACTTGTCCTCCACCTGCTATCCACCATAAAAAAAACCAAAAAAAAAGCCCCTGAAAAAATCAGAGGCTTGTGGTAACGGGCGGGATCGAACCGCCGACACCAGGATTTTCAGTCCTGTGCTCTACCGACTGAGCTACATTACCGTTTCGAAATGCAGTGCAAAAATAGAATTTTTATAATTCATACAAAAATATATGACACTTTTTTTACATATTTTTTATATAAATCGTATAAAACACTGTTTTTCACCATTCAATTAATACGCATGTGTTGATAATAATACCAAAGTGCATGCTCGTTCGTACTCTATATTTTCAGAATCCAGCATTTTTTCAAATTCCGGATTTTCTGTTCCGGGGTTAAATATTACTCTGCGTGGTGCTAATGAAATAATATAATCATAATATCCTACTTGATTTTTTGCTGACACATACAGTGTAACAGTATCAACATCGGGTAAGGGTTTGAGTTCGGTACTTATTTCTTTTTCAAATACAACTCCACCCCTATTGCCGAGTAAATATATGTCATGATTATTCTCTAATAGCTTTTGTGCTGCTTTGTATGAATATCGTTCGGGCTTTACACTAGCTCCAATAATAAGTGTTTTATTTTTTCTCATACTATTATTTTTTTTTACATATGTCGTTATAGAAAATATAAAATTACAAATAAATATGTACATTAACACGTATCTTGCATTCACAATATGTTCACATTGCAAAATAAATGATTAAAATTATCTTATGTATTTTATGCAGAACGCACCTGTACGCACCATTCTAACGAGACATAAAACGCTCACTACCAAACACAATACACACAAAAAAGGACAATTTATACAGAGAAAACGGGCAGATATATTACAAAAAAACACCAATATAAACTACAACCCAAAAAACCTATACAATACTCATATCAGTAAAAAACCTTCTTTTGTATACCACTTGATTATGATAAAACAATGTATAAGTTTTTTGAAAAAGCCCCGTAGTTTCATTATATTTGCCCCGAATTGCAGGCCTTTCTATACTCACAATCTGCGATTGACAAACTGTTAAAAATGAAACATATACGAAACTTTTGTATTATAGCTCATATTGATCACGGAAAAAGTACATTAGCCGACCGATTGTTGGAAGTGACTAAAACAGTTACTGAACGCGAAGCTCAAGAACAGGTGCTTGACAATATGGATTTGGAACGGGAACGAGGTATTACGATTAAAAGCCACGCTATTCAAATGAATTATGATTATAATTCTACTTTATATACACTTAACTTAATCGACACTCCGGGACACGTGGATTTTTCGTATGAAGTATCGCGTTCTATTGCATCGTGCGAAGGAGCTCTGCTTATAGTTGATGCCACACAAGGTATTCAGGCACAAACAATATCTAACTTATATTTAGCTATTGAGCACGATTTAGAAATTATTCCTATTCTCAACAAAATGGATTTGCCAAGTGCAATGCCGGAAGAGGTAAAAGATCAAATTGTAGAACTAATTGGCTGCGAGAGAGATGAGATTCTTGAAGCAAGTGGCAAAACCGGACAAGGAATTGCAACCATTCTCTCAACAATAATTGAAAAGGTGCCACCACCAAAAGGCAATCCGGACTGGCCTCTTCAGGCACTTATTTTCGATTCGGTATTCAATCCATTCCGGGGAATTATTGCCTATTATAAAATTCTGAACGGAAGTATACAAAAAGGTGATAAAGTAAAATTCATAAACACAAAACATGAATACGTAGCAGACGAAATAGGCACTCTGCGTCTGACAATGGAACCCAAAAATGAAGTAAAAACAGGCGATGTCGGATATATTATTTCGGGTATAAAAACTTCAAAAGAGGTAAAAGTAGGTGATACAATTACCCACGTACATCGCCCCTGCGAAAACGTCATTGAGGGTTTCGAGGATGTAAAACCAATGGTTTTTGCAGGTATTTATCCTATCGAAACCGAAGATTACGAAGATTTGCGTTCGGCTATGGAAAAGCTCCAACTCAATGATGCTTCATTAACATACGAGCCTGAATCTTCTGCCGCACTGGGATTTGGTTTTAGATGTGGTTTTTTGGGACTACTGCATATGGAGATTATTCAGGAACGTCTCGACCGCGAATTCGACATGAATGTGATAACAACCACACCAAACGTGTCGTACCTGTGCTATACAAAAAAAGACGAAAAAATAATTATAAATAACCCCACGGATCTACCTGACCCTACAAGAATTCAATATATTGAAGAACCATACATTCATGCAGAAATCATTACGCATGCCGACTATATTGGTGGTATAATGACCTTATGCATTGAAAAACGAGGTATTTTAAAAAATCAGGTGTACATGACGGGCAACCGTGTAAATGTTACTTTTGATATGCCGTTGGGAGAAATTGTATTTGATTTTTACGATAAATTAAAATCTATTTCCAAAGGATATGCATCTTTCGATTATCATATAAAAGATATGCGTGAATCGAAACTTGCAAAACTAGACATCCTACTTAACGGTGAACAAGTAGACGCTCTTTCTGCACTTATTCACCAAAGCAATGCTCACAGTTTCGGAAAACGTATTTGCGAAAAATTAAAGGAATTAATTCCGCGTCAGCAATTTGATGTTGCTATTCAAGCTGCTATGGGAACCAAAATTGTGGCACGCGAAACAGTAAAAGCTGTACGAAAAGATGTGACTGCAAAATGTTATGGTGGTGACATTTCACGAAAACGTAAACTTTTAGAAAAACAAAAGAAAGGTAAAAAACGCATGAAACAAGTGGGGAATGTTGAAGTTCCACAAAAAGCGTTTTTAGCTGTTCTTAAATTAAATGATAATTAATTTTGTATACATATGACACAATCAAATGTTCGGGTTCGGTTTGCCCCAAGTCCAACAGGACCACTTCATATAGGCGGCGTTCGAACCGCATTGTTTAACTATTTATTTGCACGCAAACATAACGGTACGTTTATTCTTCGTATAGAAGATACGGACCAAACACGTTTTGTGTCGCAAGCAGAATCGTACATTATTGAAAGTCTCAAATGGTGCGGTATAACAATTGACGAAGGTATTGGTGCATCACCCGAAGGTGACATGGGGCCATACCGACAAAGTGAACGAAAAAACCTCTACCGGAATTTTGCATTTGATTTAATTGCAAACGGACATGCGTATTATGCATTTGACACCCCTGAAGAATTACAGGAACTACGAACAAAGGGTGATGCCGCAAAAACTCCCTTTGTGTATAATGCAGAAACTCGATCATCTTTGTGCAATTCTCTCACTCTTACAAAAGAAGAAACTGCACAAAAAATAGCAGAAAACGTACCATATGTTATCCGATTTAAAATACCGGAAAACGAAACAGTTGCCATACCGGATATAGTTCGGGGTACGGTTTCGTTCCACACAAAAGAGCTAGATGATAAAATTCTCTACAAATCAGACGGACTTCCAACGTATCATCTCGCAAATGTGGTTGATGATTACACTATGGGCATAACTCATGTCATACGCGGTGAGGAATGGCTTTCGAGTTTACCGCTGCATGCCTTACTATACCGAGCTTTTGGCTGGGAAAAAGATATGCCGGAATTTGCTCATTTACCGCTCATTCTTAAACCACAGGGACAAGGAAAATTAAGCAAACGCGATGGCGACAAGATGGGATTTCCGGTATTTCCTTTGGAATGGACAGACAGTTCGGGAGAAAAATCAGCAGGATATCGTGAAAACGGGTATTTGCCGGAGGCATTTATAAATATGCTTTCTCTTTTGGGCTGGAATCCGGGTACCGAACAGGAATTGTTTACTATGGAAGACCTGATTGACGCATTTAGTTTGGAACGTGTCGGCAAATCAGGTTCAAAATTTGACCCAGATAAAACAAAATGGTTTAATCATCTTTGGTTACAAAAACAACCGGTGTCGGAAATAAGCAAGCAATGCCTGGACATAGTAACCGAAAAAGGATATACCGCAAAACCGGAAGACATAGAAAACATATGTCGCATGGTGCAAGAACGCATGACCTTTGTGCAAGATTTTTGGGATCATGCATTTTATTTTTTCGAAGCTCCGCACGAATATAATGCAAAAGTGGTAAAAAAACGCTGGAAAAATAATGCTCCACAAGCTATTGAAGCAATTAAAAATATTCTCTCAGAAATACCCGATTTTTCTGCAGAACACACAGAAAAAGCAGTGAAAGAATATATTTCGTCGGAGGAATTAAATATGGGACAAATTATGAACTGTTTACGTCTGAGTATTGTCGGAAACAGTGTTGGTGTCGATTTGTTCGAAATTATGGCATTTATCGGCAAAGAAGAAAGTGTGCAGCGAATTTCAAAAGCTCTCGAAGTATTACCTTCTGCATAACATACCATGAAATTCCGAACAGAAATAGCAATTCCGGAGAGTTCGTGGAAAATTGACCATTCCACAAAAGGAATTGCCATTGGTTCGTGCTTTACCGATTATATCGGAAATATGCTGCACACTGCAAAATTTCCGATTTCGGTTAATCCTTTTGGAACGGTATACAACCCCGCCTCTATAGCCAATTCATTTGAATTACTATATGGCAGCACACAGATTGACAAATCCGATGTAATATTGAATGCGGGTTTATGGACATCTTTTTATTTACACAGTTCTTTTTCTGCCGAATCACCCGAAAAAGTACTTGCAAACAGCGCATCACGCATAGCAGAAACTCAAAAACTACAACCGATAGACTATGCACTTATAACACTCGGCACCGCTTGGGTATATGTGTATAAAAAAAGCGGAAAAATTGTGTCGAATTGCCATAAATTTCCCGCCGGAGAATTTACCCGGAAACGGTTATCTGTAGCGGAAACAGAAACATCGCTCACAGAAATTATCCGAACTATCCGAACGGAATCTCCCGAGTGCAGAATTATCTTTACCATCAGTCCAATCCGACACTGGAAAGACGGTGCTCACGAAAATCAAGTAAGTAAATCGACCTTATTTCTTGCCATAGACACAATACTTTCAGAAGAAAAAAACATTCATTATTTTCCGGCATACGAAATTCTCATGGACGAACTCCGCGATTACCGATTCTACGCAGAAGACATGTTACATCCGAATGCTACCGCCGTTCAATATATTCAGGAACAATTTTGTAAAACATATTTTTCGCACAAAACACGTATAATACAAGGAAAAATAGAAGCTATTCTCCGAGCAATGCAACACCGTCCATTTCATACAAAGAGCACCGAATACAAAAAATTTATTGAGACATCAATACACAAAATCGAAGAAATACAAAAACAAAACCCCACCATAGATGTATCCAAAGAACTCAGATATTTTTCGGATACAAAGGATTCTTTTGAATAACATTTTTTTTGAAAACCTTGTTTTCCACCAACCACAGCGTGGTTGTATGTCTATAGAACACAACGAACATAAGTGATTATTGTTCACGACTCCGGAGGATGTCGTATATTAAACTCCTCAATTATTTTTTCACCCGAGACGGATTTTTTTGAATAAAATCTTTCCAGGAATGAGCTCCCCCTCCCACTTGTGAAAATATCGGATTAGAAATCTGATAATAATGGCAAACCGCAACAGCAAGAGCATCAGTAGCGTCAAGAAATTCAGGTTTTTCATCAGTATTCAACAATTTTGCAAGCATACTTGCTACTTGTTCTTTTGAGGCTGTTCCGGTTCCGGTAAGTGCAACCTTTATTTTCCGCGGAGCATATTCGGTAATCGGAATTTCATGCGTTAATCCGGCAGCCATAGCAACACCCTGAGCACGTCCAAGCTTGAGCATAGACTGCACATTTTTTCCGTAAAAAGGAGCTTCTAGAGCCATCTCATCCGGACAAAACTCTTCAATGAGTCCGTGCAGGCGGGAATATATTTTTTGTAGTTTAAGATAATGATCTTTAAATTTTGTGAGATTAATAACCCCCAAAGTAATTAACGACATGTGTTTTCCACTGACTTTAATAAGTCCGTATCCCATAACCGTCGTTCCCGGGTCTATTCCTAAAATAATTTTTTCCACACAAATAATTTTATATGCTCAAAAGTACGAGTATTTAAAAAGAAAACCCAATTCTACGTACCAAAGTTTATGTAACATTTTTTGTAAACATATTCATCCTCCACTTTAAGATAAAAAGCCAATGTATTTTTTTATGCTTTCTGGTATAGAATGAGGATATACATTTTCTTTTTTGTAATTTTGTTGCAAATACAATAATATGATAGGTGTTATAGGAATAAATCATACAACTGCACCCACACACATTCGTGAACAATTTGCTATAGCAGATTCTGTTATACATGATTTTGCTATATATCTTGAGAAACAAGCACAATTTTCATCGATTGTTGTACTTTCTACCTGCAACAGAACAGAAATATACTTTTCACAGCATATTCACAACTCGAAATATGCAATTATACTGGTATACAATAGCCTTATGGCATACAAAACAATTGATTTTGATGCAGAAACCTATTTTTATACCTACACACAAGACAAAGCTGTTGAACATTTGTTTTCGGTAACCTCCGGCATTGACTCCATGCTTATTGGCGAAGATCAAATAATAGGTCAGGTAAAACATGCCTACGAAATATGTGCCTCATACGCCCTTCCCGACGCAGTTCTTCAACGCTTATTCCAAAAATCTCTTGAAGCAGGCAAACGGGTACGTACCGAAACAAATATAAAAATGGGCTGTACTTCTCTCAGCTATATATCGGTTGAAAAATGTCAATCTGTATTTAGCACTATCTCCGATAAATCTGTTTTGGTTATAGGAACAGGCGAAACCAGCAAACTCACACTACAGGCTCTCTATAAAAAAGGTGTTCGTTCTTTTTACATTTCAAACAGAACAAAAGAACATGCAGAACCAATAATTGCAACATATAATGCTCACTTTGTTCCCCTTACAAACATTTCATCTACTATAGCAGACGTTGATATTGTAATTGCAGCCACCTCATCACCATCATTCATCGTTTCATATGAAATGATTCACAACTTACACACAAAACATCAAAGAATTCCACTATTAATAGACTTGTCTGTTCCCCGAAATATAGACCCTGCAATTAACAACATACCCGAAACAACTGTCATATCGGTAGATGATTTACAAGAAATAATACATGCAAACAAACACAAACGAGAAGAATGCATAGATGCAGGATATGAAATTATTGAAGAATTGGTTGTCGATTTTATGAGTTGGTTTTCATTCAGAGCACTACAACCCGCAATTCGAGCAATTAATTTTCATTTAGAAAAAATATATGCAACAGAATACATCGCATCTGAACACAGCAACCCGCAAGAAATTGATGCATTTTCAAAAAAATTAATAAAAAAATACAAGAAAGAATTAATTACAAACTTAAAGCATATAACAGACAACGGAAGAAAAGAACTGTATTTGCAAGTAATTAATGATTTATTTAAACCTCAAAAATCAAAAATCAAAAAAAATTGAATATAACTATAGGAACCCGAGGGAGTAAACTTGCGTTATGGCAATCATACGCAGTAAAAAATCTCATAGAAGAGACACACCCTGATATATCTGTAAACATAAAAACCATACAAACAAAAGGTGATAAAATACTTGATGTTGCATTATCAAAGATTGGGGACAAAAATCTGTTTACTAAAGAAATAGAAAATCAACTACATGATGTATCGATAGATATTGCGGTTCATAGTTTAAAAGATTTACCAACAGAATTACCCGAAGGACTCACAATAGGAGCTGTGCTGCCACGAGCAGAAAAAAGAGATGTGCTGCTGTCGGCTCACAACAAAACATTATCTGATTTAACTCCCAACGACACCATAGCAACCTCCTCATTACGACGCCGAGCAGCTTTACTTGCCTGGAACCCGGATTTACATATAATAGATATACGAGGAAATATAGACACCCGTATACAAAAAATGGAAAACGGATATTGCGACGCTATCATAATGGCAGCAGCCGGTGTGCAAAGACTTTCTTTGGACCATAAAATTACAGAGTTTATTAGTGAAAATATTATTACTCCGGCTGTTAGTCAGGGAATAATTGCTATTGAATGCCGAAAAAATGATACAAACATTTCGGACATATTACACCATATAAACGACGAAAACACTGCTATCTCTGCTTCAGCAGAGCGTGCTTTTCTCCACGCTATGCATGGTGGATGCCAATTACCACTGGGTTGTGTGAGTTCTATTTCACACAATACAATATATATGAATGGATTTATTGCAACAGTTGACGGAAAAAAATGCATTAAACACTCACTATCAGGACCAGTACATGCTGCACAAACAATTGGCAAACAATTGGCTGACCAATTTTACTCATCCGGTGCACAAGAAATATTGAACACTATTCTATGACACAAACAATTATTACAACAGGTAGTATAGATAGTTCTCTTTCACTGGCAAGCGAACTGGCAAAAAAAGGGAAACAAGTATATTCTCTTCCTATGATTAAAATTTCTCCTGTAGCAGACAAACACGACATTCAGCACACCTGTAATACAATCGAAACCTACGATTGGATAATTTTTACAAGTAAACACGGCGTTTCATATTTTTTTGATGAATTATATACATATACACACAGTTATAAAATCCCGAAACACATACACATAGCTTGCATTGGAAATAAAACAGCTATACAATTAGATGCATACTCTCATTCAGCCGATTATATTTCGCAATCAAATAATGGATTAGATTTTGCCCGGGAAATACAAACACGTATTAGTAAACATTCTCCCAATCATGTGTCTCTACTATTTCCAACAGGTAATTTAACAGACAACAAAATAGCACAACACATACCGGCACATGCTTCTATAAAACAACTAATTGTATATAATACTATTCGTCCCCAAACGTATAACAAGAAAATAGTATCGTTGATAGCAGATAATGCTTATGATTACATTATTTTCACGAGTTCATCCGGTGTACAACATTTTGTTGAACTATGTGCTGAATCAATAAAAATAGCCGGCATCAAAGCTCTCAGCATAGGTCCATCAACCACAAAAACACTCAAAGAGGCAGGAGTACAATCAATTACACAAGCACAAGAATACACAATTGAGGGAATTGTAAAACAAATTGCACCATAAACTATTTTTTCCAAAATGCCGGAGAAAACAAAATAAGCACCGTAAACAATTCCAAACGTCCACAAAGCATCATAAAAGATAAAAACCATTTAGCCGGAGCAGACAAAAATGCGTAATTATCCATCGGACCAACGTGCCCAATTCCCGGCCCCACATTACCAAGTGTAGCCACTACAGAACCAAGAGCAGTATCCAGATTATATCCCAAACCAGACATAATGACAACTCCGGAGACATATACTAAAATATAAATTACAATATATGCCAGAATATTTGTAATAATTTTTTGTGACACAGTTTGTTTATTAAGCCGCAAAGGAATAATTGCATTAGGATGAATCAACCGTTTGAATTCGAAGTAACTATGTTTTGCCAACAATACAATACGCACAACCTTAATTCCCCCACTTGTAGACCCGGCACTTGCTCCAAAAAACATAAGCAAAAATACAAACATAGTAGCCAAAGGTGGCCAACTAAGATAATCGGCAGACACATAGCCGGTAGTAGTACCTATAGAAACCACCTGAAATAATGAATCTCTAAAAATACGTTCGACCGATGCAAGAGTAAACTCCGACACAGACGACACACTATAAGCCAGAACAGTTATCGTAATAACAACCGTAAAAAAAACTATAATACCAATATACTTTCGAAACTCTTCATTAGACCACACATTATTAAACTTCGCATGAATAGCATAATAAGAAAGCGTAAAATTGACCCCAGCCAAAAACATAAAAAATGTAATAACATACTGGATATAGGGCGATTGCTGAACGATACTTGCATTATATGTAGAAAAACCACCCGACGACATTGTTGTAAAAGCATGATTGACCGAATCGAATAAAGACATGCCACCATACAATAATAAAAGCACCTGCAAAACCGTAAAAAATAAATAAATTAAATATAAACGCTGTGCAGTATCTTTTACTTTCGGATGAATTTTATCTTTTGTAGGCCCGGGCACCTCAGCAGTATAAAGCTGCATACCACCAATTCCCAAAATAGGAAGAATTGCAAGCGACAACACAATAATACCCATACCACCAAGCCACTGAGTCATACTTCTCCACAACAACAAACCTTTAGGCACAGACTCTATATCGTTCAAAATAGAAGCACCGGTAGTTGTGAGCCCCGAAATGGTTTCAAAAAAAGCATTCGTAAAATTAGGTATATCACCAGATAAAATAAAAGGTAAACTACCAAACAACGAAAACACAACCCAAACAGAACTTACTATAATATACCCTTCACGTTTACCAATATCTTTATCTGCTTTTTTAAATACATACGTCAAAAACAAACCTACCATACCAGTAATAACAGATGAAACAAGAAGAGGATATATACTTTCTGCATACAATACAGACACAAACAAACACAATAATAGTGCTCCAGCCTCTATAAGTAAGAAATTACCAATAATAAATGAAATTGCTTTAATATTTAACTGTTTCATGCACTAAGAACTATACAACTCTCACAATATGTGATATTATCAACTGTGTAAAAATTTACTTTTGTTTTTTATTTTTTTCAAATAATTTCTGCACGTCTGCCATAGCAGTTGGTTTGGTAAAAACCAATACTTTATCGTGCGGCTGTATTTGTGTTTTACCAGAAGCAATAAAAGCACGTTTACCACGCACCACTCCACCAATTACTGCTTCATCGGGAAAATCAATATCCATAAGAGGTGCAGAACAAATTTTCATACTCTCATGCACATTTATTTCGAGAATTTGAGCTTCAGACTGCGTTAAATGACGAGTAGAAGAAATCTCTGTTTTTTCGCCCAGCGTATATTTATGAATAGTATTAGCTGCAATTGTTTTTTTGTTTATTATAGTATCTATACCTATATCTATTGCCAATGACACATAATCCATATTCTCAACCTCAGCAATAGTTCGTTTTACCCCTATTCTTTTGGCTAAATAACAAGATAAAATATTTGTTTCAGAATTTCCTGTTGTTGCTATAAATACATCAGTTGAGCGAACTCCCTCTTCTACCAACAAATCTGTACTCCGTCCGTCACCATTAATAATTAATGTATTATCTAAACTATTGGCCAGTTTATGAGATTTTTTAGTATCAATTTCAATCAATTTAACATCAAATTGATTTTGTAATTTTTTTGCTGTAGCCTGACCAGTTCTACTACCACCTAAAATAATAACTTTACGTATTGCCAACTTTTTCTTACCGAACTTTTCCAACATTGGGTTTACCCCTTTCCTATTGCTTACAATGTACACAAGATCATCCGGTTTACATATATCGTCACCTTTCGGTATAAGTGTGGAAAAATTTCTTTTAATGGCAATTACTCTATAATTATCAAAATCTTCACTTCGTCCATTTACTTCTTCCAAATATTTCCCAACCACATCATTGGTTTCCTCTATTTTTATTACAAATAAAGACAATAAACCATCAGCAAAATCAAAAAATTCACGTGTAGCTGATTGCTGTATAAACTTTGCTATTTCCTGAGCAGCTAAAGATTGTGGATAAATAACAGAATCTATACCAATATTTTCGAACAATTGCTTATTTTTTCTCTCCAACAATTCCGGACTTCTTACCCGAGCAATTGTTTGAGGTGCCCCCAATTGTTTAGCTATAACAGCAGAAGAAATATTCATTTCTGGAAAATGCGTTACCGCTATATACAAATCACATTCAGACACTTTTGCCTGACTCAGTACAGAAATTGACAGAGCTGACCCCTCAATAGTTAAAATATCCAAATGAAGGGACAACAAATGAAGTTCTGTAGAAGAAACATCTATTACCGTGATATTATGATTATCATAGGCTAAAATTTTTGCAAGATGTTTGCCAACCTCTCCTGCTCCTGAAATTACAATATTCATGTATATATATTTAAACTAAGTAATATAACTGTAAAATAAGTCTTATTCACATTGGTATACATCACATCAAAAATAATCTGTTCGCTGTGTTAAATTTTTGTGCAATTAATAGTATTCTTCTGATTTTTGCAAATTTAACAAAAAAATGTTACACATAATTTTATTCTATTCCACAAAAACACAGTACACAGTCTATCAATATAATATCATACATTATCAGGAATTCGATAGATTATGCACATCATATTAATACCATACAATACTTATGCATCACACACATCCGCATATACTGCCAACAACTTTTTCTCTTCATGTTCCCAATTCAATACAGACGCAGCCTGTTTAGCATGTGCTTCATATCTATTATATTTTTCTGTATCAGAAAGCATACCCATCATCTGTTGAGCTAGGTTATACGGATTTCTCTGCTGAACAATCTCTCCACACATATACTGAGTTACAATATTTTTCATTTCAGGCAAATCCGACACAAGAATAGGAACATGTGATTGTATATAATCAAATATTTTATTTGGTAATGCATAATAATAATTGAGCCCGATATGTTCTTCCAAAGAAACCCCCAATACTGCTCCACAAGTATATGAAAACAACTGCGAATAGGGAATTTGCCCCATGCATATAACAGTATCAGTCAAATCTGCCTCAGCAATTTGTTTTTGAATCTGCGTCATCAAATTTCCACTCCCGATTATTACTACCGCCCCGGCGACCGCTCCCGCCGGGAGGATGATCGCTATCTCTTCCTGGAGGCCCTGCTCTCTGCCCGGGAGCGATGATAGACGAGATACAGAAGGTCCCGGCACTGTTGAACGAGGTCCACTGGTTATATGAAAATAAAGGAATTCATTTCGCTCTTTGCGGTTCCAGCGCCAGGAAAGTTACTTCCGAAGGAGTAAATCTGCTCGGGGGACGGGGAATCAGGTATGAAATGTACGGATTAAGCGCCTCAGAACTGGATGACGATTTCGACCTTATCCGAATGTTGAACAACGGATACCTGCCCCCGCACTATATTTCAAACAAACCGGAACGGATGCTCAACGCATATATCTCTACATACCTCAAGGAAGAAATTGCCGCCGAAGGACTTGTCCGGAGGCTCCCCGCTTATTCCGATTTCCTTAGCATCGC
>JAWOEL010000045.1:0-17636 GCA_046482735.1 Bacteroidales bacterium
GCACCAAATACTGTGATGCTCTCGGACCCGCACCCCATGAAAGGTATTCCGTCACGCGATCCGGAGCCAGTTCACCGCCCGGTCGCGTTTGCGATGCCAATTTTACCGCGTACTCACCGGCTATGGAATCGAGGCGTATTGTATCCTCTGCCGTTAATTCGCCTTGCGTAGTACCGTCAAGATCCCAGCTAATAGTATACGGAGCCGTGCCTTCGGGAAACGTTACCTCTATTGAGTCTATCGACTCTTCTTCGCAAAATACGCCGCCACCTGATAGTGTGTAGGTGGGGGTAGATGCAGAGTCAATTTGTATTGAATCACTCATCCAGCAATTTTGTGCCGAAGGCATGTTTTTATCTCGTACCAAAAGAATATAGTTGCCCGGTTCACTAAAGTCAACCGTGTAAGTGGACGTGTTTACATTTGCCTCTGTTGCTTGGACTATGTTTGTTGTTTCAAGACCGTCTTTATACCACGTGAAATCAAAATCATCTGTATTCGCCTGAACTGTATCGGGTGATAACAGAGTGCTTTGTTCGGCACATAATACCGAATCGGCATCGTCCGTTGTTATATTGAATTTTCTGGGGGATTCACAAGGGCATGCCTCCACTAATGGAACCGGGATTCTATCACAAAAATGTTGTAATGTCGTAAATTGTATATCAAACACAAATCCGGATGTGTTTTGATCAGGATTACCATGTCCACTTACGCCAACATCATGTTTTATTATTTCACCCGAAACATTATCATCTATTCCGGGATATAATGAACAATTTCCCCGACCAATTTTCGAATTTTGCAATCCAGATCCATTATAAGAACGAATACCTATAAAATATACACCCGGTTCTAAATAAACATCACCTTTTGCAGTTAATTGCACATCAAGATCCTGATCCTGATCTGAATCGCGAGTTCTATCATATTCAGTGTAAAGTGTACCAATTAAATCAGAATTATCAGCAACATATCCATTATTATTCATAGTACTACCAAACACGCCAAAAGCTATCTCTGCAGAACCTGACTCCCCAACAGAATAAAGAGATGAACGAAACATAAATGAAAGCTCTTCCAAAGTAATATCTTCTGTCACCGTAAAACCGGTAGCAAAAGAATTATCCTGATTAACAATACCATTTGATAAATTAGTCTCGGCAGTAAACCAAGTTGGATCACATCCTTCATCTTTTTCCAATACGGTGCCCCGTGCATAATTAGACTCTTCTACATACACTATTTTATTAGTTCCAGTACCAGACTCAGCATTTGCTACATTAATTTTAATAGAATCTGCCCCAATTGAAGTTCCTAACACATCTGAACTAGTCTCTGTAGGATACCATGAATATACAGCTTGGAGTTGATTGGCATCAACATACACATAAGCAGAATCACCACAATATGTCAATTCTGGAATTGAAAATGTTTGCGGATACACATCAATTGTCATTGAATCCACTTCCACATCATATTCTTTACATCCGGTATTTTCACCTATATACTCAATTTCAACACGATAATCACCCGGCTCGTCTGCACTATAATCAAGAGCATTTAAAGCCGTTCCCGATTCATCTAATTGATCATCTTTATACCATCTAATTTCATAATTTGTTTGCGAAACTTCAGTTTCAAAACCAGATTTTAAAAGCACTCCCGGTCCAGCTAAAAATTCAGACTCGCAAACTGTCATATCACCAGGTGTTAAAGACACAAACGGACGAGGATCCGGAAAGCCACAACCAGTAGGTGGAGCAATTTCTGATGCATAGGAAGCATCAATAGTACTTCCTAAACCTAACTGACCAACCTCATTACATCCCCATGCCCACATTGAGCCATCTGCAAGACCATAAAACCCCCAGGTGTCACCACGATTAATTAAAATAACATCTTCATGAACAGCTCCCGGAGCATATTGTATATATTGTGGTTCATCAGCAGATCCATCAGTAGTTCCATTTCCGGTTGCACCTCCAGCGCCACAACCACCACCACCCCATGCTACGGGCTTACCATCTATAGTTACAGCCATACCATAACCTTGACCACCACCAACAGAAGTAGCTAATAAATATGTGCCATCATTACTTGCACCTGTAGTGGCTCCCGCCAGCACTCTATATGGAATTGACGTACTTCCTTGGCCTGTACCGGTTGCATCGTTCCATCCACCATTACCCCATGACCAAATATACCCATCGGTATCTATAGCAGAACCAAAAACATCACCCGATGCTATTGTCGTTATATTATCCATTGGTGAACCATCTTCATACAACACAGGACGTGCATAAGCATCAATAACCTCTGAAGCATCACCGGGATTTGCTGTTGCATCAGCATTTCTTCCTAAACTACCATTTTTTCCATCACCCCATGAATACACAGTTCCAACACCATCTCCATCATCATCAACCAGAGCATAGGCACAATTATCTCCGGCAAAGACCTCAATAACGTTTGTTAATTTTCCATCACCGGGAACACGAACATATCCTGCTCTGCTTTGATTATCTGCAACCCCTTGTGCTGGATATGTTCCATTACCTAACTGACCATAAGCATCATCATAACCTTGATTATCAAATCCTTTACCATTTGCTCCCCATGAAACTAAATCACCATTATCTAAAATTGCATAACTTGTATTATTACCTGCATACACAACATCTGCATTAATCAATTCATCATTATTGTTTGTATAATACGCATCTATTTCAGGTAAAGCCAACACTTTGGTTGGTTCATCAACAAAACAACCTTCTCCACAATCATCATCATTACCTACTTGTCCCATACTGTTGTTCCCCCATGCCCAGACTTCGTTATAACAATCAAGAGCAACAAAGTGCGAACCAGATCCGGAATTTACTTGCTTTATATCATACTCATTCCCCGTATCCGGATTTATCGGAAATATTACCGGTTCAGGCTCACTATAATAATCATTTGTTCCTCCGGTTCCCAACAAACCGGTTCCCATATCTGTTTTATTATTTCCCCAGGCATACACTTTTCGGTTATTACACACGAAACTTGATACAGAATTACCGCCGGAAATAACCAAATCTTTTTGAGAAAATGCACTTATTACAGCTAAAAACACTATAACAAACACTGAAAAAAATCTTTGAATTCTCATAATTGTATGTTTTATATTATTAAATCTCTTTATTCGTATTTTTACATATGACTATAACTACTCATTTTAAGTTGCATAAAATTACTATATCTAATTTGATTTAACAACTTTTAACTGCATTTTTTGGGTATATTCCGCCACATGCCTGTATTTCGTAATACTCATTTTAATTACGATTAACACTATTATGGAAACATTTTTTTGTTTTTTTGTTTCCATAATAAAATAATATATATATTTGCTGTATGGAAATTGATACAGTAACAAATCGGGTAATGGAAATTTTTTCTACATATGGTGTACGAACTGTATCTATGGATTTTATTGCTCAAAACATACCTATTCGCAAAAGAGAGCTACTTGCTATGGCGAAAAACAAAGAAGGATTAATTCTGCACATTTTTAATTATAGAAAAAAACTGGCAGAAAATTTATATGTGCACATAACAAAAGAAACAACCAATGCTATAGACACACTTCTTAAAATGAGCACATATATTTATAAAAGTCAACATGAATTTAAACCGATGCTCGATTTTGAATTTAAAAAATATTACCCCGACCTCTATTCCAATTATCAACAATCGTGTGAAAAAGAATTTACATCAATGATACGAGAAAATATTGAATGCGGTATTTGTGAAGGCATGTATAGACAAGATTTAAATTCTGATATTACGACTCATTTATATTTAGAAAAAATTCGTATGTTGCAAACACAAATGTCACAAACCGAAATGAACTGGAAACCTCATAAAATATTTACCGAAGCTCTTATAAACCATATAAGAGGCATTTCTACTATTACAGGTATAAATTATTTTGAATCTAAAAAACATACTATTCAACATTTACTTGACGACTAACATTATGAAAAAATTACTTATCACAGTACTCAGTTTTATTTGTATATACAATTTGTATAGTCAGGATACAATTTCTCTGAGTTTAGATGAAGCAAAAGAAAAAGCTATTACAAGTAATATTAGCATTACAAATGCTGAACTTGCAGTAAAAGCAGCTGAGCACAATATCAAAACGAGTATAGCAAACGGATTACCGCAAATTGAAGGTACAATAGATTATTCGTACTATTTTGATTACGAAATTGATTTTTCTACGGGAGGTGATGCTTCTTCAACACCCGAAATAGATTATACTACTTTAGATGAAGGAGACAGAGAAATCATGAAACTACTTCAAGGAATGAGTTCTGGTCAATCTGAACCTATTATTATGGAAGGTAGTTCTAGTGGAAATATTCAGATATCTCAACTTATATTTAGTGGGCAATATTGGGTAGGTATTGAAACATCGAAATTGGCAAAATTACTATCTGAAAAACAACTCGAACAAAATAAAACTGATATTACTGAATCTGTTACGAATGTCTATTCGGGTATACTTATTCTGGAACAATCCGTTTCTGTATTGGAATCGAGCATTGCTAACCTTAAAAAAACTTTCACAAAAACAGCTGCTCTGGTAAGAGCCGGGCTTTCTGAAGATACAGATACATTACAAATTCAGATGTCTATTAATGCTCTTTCTAATAACATATCAGAATTAAAACGAAATTTGGATTATAATAATACAATGCTGAAATTTTTACTTAACATTCCTTACGAAAAGGAATTGGTGCTTTCTGAAAATGTAGATGATTTTATTGACACTCAAAACATTATTACATCTATAGAAGCAGACTATAACGTTGCAGATAATATTGAATATCAACTTGTGGAAACACAGGTAGCACTTTCGGATAAAAAGGTTAAGCTCGAAAAAATGTCATATCTGCCTACAGTGGCCGGATTTTATACATATAATCATAAATTTAAAAGTACGGGTATCGACATGAATCCTAATCATGTTATTGGATTATCACTACAAGTTCCTATTTTTTCAAGTGGCAAAAGACATCATACAGTCCAAAAAGCACAAATTGAAGCTACCCGGGCACAAAACAACAAGACACTCATGTCCAAAAAAATACGCATGGACATTAAACAGGCTCAATATAATTTAAAAAACGCATACGAAAACTACACCTTGCAAAAAAACAACATAGAATTGGCGGAAACAATCTATAGTAAAACGCAAAAAAAATATGAGTATGGTGTTGCTTCGAGTTTCGAACTCACACAAGCAAACAACTCGTATTTAGAAGCTCAATCAAACTATTTGCAAGCATACATGGAACTATGCCGGGCAAAAAACACACTTGATAAGTTAACAAACTCATTATAATATATATTAAATAATTCAACTAACATGAAAAACCATATTATTACATTATCAGTCATAAGCATTATTTCACTCAGCCTATTCTCGTGTGGAAACCAGGAAGAGACAGAAAAAAACACTCTTTCTAATTCAAATGCTGAACAAACAGAAAAGACTAAACCGGTAAAGGTTCAAAAAATTACAAAACAAAAAATTTCTATTAAGGAAACATATCCGGCAACAATTAAACCGTATGAAAAAGCTCATTTAGCTCCGACACAACCGGGACAAATTCAAAAAATTCTTGTTGAAGTAGGTGATAAGGTAAAGAAAAATGATTTACTTATTAAAATGGATCCGACACAATTAAATCAAACACGTATCCAATTTGCCGATGCAAAACGTGACTTTGTTCGCATGGATTCTTTAATAAAATACGGAAGTATAGCACAACAACAATATGACAAAGCTAAGCTGCAATATAATGTTGTGCAAGAAAACCTCAAAACACTTGAGGAAAACACATATATACGAGCTCCTTTTTCGGGCGTTATTACAGGTAAATACTTTGAAGACAAAGAAAATTTTACCGGTGCAGCTCCTCAACTGGGAATAAGTGCTATTGTTACCCTGATGAAAATTTCTACTTTAAAAGCAGAAGTTAACATTTCGGAACAATATTTTCCTCTTGTAAAAAAAGGAATGAAAACATTGCTTTCAACAAACATATATCCTGACACAGATTTTAATGGTGTAATTCATAAAATATATCCAACAATAGATGCAAACACAAAAACATTTACAGTGGAAGTGATTGTACCCAATAAACAAGAAAAACTTCGTCCCGGAATGTTTTCGCGGGTAACTATAAATTTAGGAACCAAAAACACGATTATTGTTCCGGCCAGTGCTATTCTCAAACAAGAAGGAACAAACAACAGATATATCTTTATTCATAAAAACGGCATAGCGAAAAAATACGGTGTTAAACTTGGTGCTCGGTTCAATAATATGATAGAAATAATACATCCGGAAATTGAGGAAGGAATGGAAATTATTCACATAGGTCATACTAATTTAAATAATAATGACAAGGTATCTGTCTCAAATAAAAATAAAGAAACTTCAAAAACAGATACAAGCAGTACAAAATAATATTTATTAATTAAAAACCTCTCACAATGAGTATATATAAAAGTGCCGTACATAAACCTATTACGACCATAATGTTATTTTTGGCAATAATCGTATTTGGTTTATATTCATTATCACGACTACCAATTGATTTATATCCGGAAATGGAGCCTCCATTTATTTCAATAATTACGACATATTCGGGTGCAAGTGCTTCTGATATAGAAACAAACGTAACTCGCACAATAGAAGATGCACTCAGTTCTGTAGACAATATGGAAGATATTACATCTCGTTCATTAGATAATATGTCTGTCGTATTTGTTGAATTTGAATGGGGTACCAATTTAGATGAAGCATCTAATGACATCAGAAATTCACTGAGTTTTGTTGAAAATTATTTACCCGATGATAGTGAGGATCCTATTATTTATAAGTTTAACACCAGTATGATGCCTATACTCTTTTATGGTATTACGGCAGATGAAAGCTATGAGGGGATTGAAAACATTCTGGATGATAAATTAGTAAACAGATTAAACAAAATTGAAGGTATTGGATCAATTGGTTTTCAGGGATTTCCTACCAGAGAAATAGTGGTTGAAGTAGATCCGCAAAAACTGGAATCGTATAATCTTACCATAAACGACATTGGATCGGTAATACAAGCCGAAAACTTTAATTTACCGGGCGGAACGGTAAAAATGGGCAACCTACAATACTCTCTGCGTGTTGAAGGTGAATTTGAAACAAGTGACGTTATAGAAAACATAGTTATAGGAAGTTTCAATCAAAAAAACATATACATTGATGATGTCGCACGGGTAATCGACGGTCCTAAGGAAAAAACTTTATCTCAGAAAATTAATGGTGAAAATGGCATTAGAATGTCTGTTATGAAACAATCTGGTGCTAACACTGTTGAAATTTCTGATAAAGTTAAAAAAGAATTGACAGAGATAAAAAAAGACCTACCTCAGGATATTGAGATTATAGAAATATTTGACAGCTCTAAATTTATAAACAACTCTATATCAAATCTTACCGAAACACTTATGTGGGCTCTGATTTTTGTCACATTAGTTGTCCTATTTTTCCTTGGCAGATGGAGGGCTACATTTATTATTGTACTTACAATACCAATTGCACTCATCGTTTCATTTATATATCTACATCTTACCGGCAATTCTATAAACATCATTTCCCTGTCTGCACTTTCTATTGCTATAGGTATGGTTGTTGACGATGCTATTGTGGTTTTAGAAAACATTTCAAAACACATAGAAAGAGGAGCTCGTCCGCGTGAAGCTGCAATTTATGCAACAAACGAAGTATGGCTCGCGGTAATAGTTACAACACTTACTGTTGTTGCTGTATTTTTACCACTTACTATGATTACTGGTATGACGGGTGTTTTATTCAAACAATTAGGGTGGATTGTAACTATAACAGTTGTTACCTCAACTGTTGCAGCAATTTCTCTAACGCCAATGCTCAGCTCTCTGATGCTTCGGTTACGCAAAAAAAATAAAAAACCTAAAAAAATATCATACGACAATTTAATACTTCCTTTTTTAGACAAACTGGATGTTTTCTATGAAAAAATAATCTCTAAGGCTTTACACAATAAAAAGAAAATAATTTTTTCTGCAATTGGAATCTTTGCTTTATCATTATTTCTTATAACTCAAGTAGGTACAGAATTTATACCGGAATCGGATCAAAGTAGTATAAATGCAACAATTGAATTACAAAGTGGTACCAGACTTGAAAAAACTATGGATGTCGCACATTCAATTTCAGAATCATTTAAGAAAAAACATCCTGAAATTGAATTAATATCATCAACATCAGGATCTAATGATGAGGGGGGGGTGTCTTCTTTATTTAACGAGAATGGCTCTCATATTATCAATCTTCAAATACGTTTAAACGATCCGAAAAACAGAAACAATACTGTATGGGAAATTGCCGAAAGTATGAGAGGCGATTTAACTTCGATACCGGAAATTGAGAATTATGAACTCTCTACCGAAGGTGGTGGTGGATTTGGCGGTGGAAACAATATTTCTATAGAAATTTACGGATATTCAATTGATAAAACAAACCACATTGCTCAACAAATTGTTGACAGTCTCGAAACTATTAATGGTGCTAAGGATATTACAATTAGCCGAAAAAAGGCAAAACCGGAATTACAAGTAAAATTAGACCAGGGTAAACTTGCTGACAATCAATTAACCACGGCGACAGTTGCATCGGCTTTACGAAACAGCGTATACGGCATGACTGCTTCAAAATTTCGTGAAGATGGCGATGAATACGATATTATTGTAAAGTTTCCTGAGGAAAACAGAAGTTCTATTACTGATATTGAAAATATTGCTGTTAAAAATATGAATGGAAGCTTTGTTCGCATAAAAGAAATTGGAAAAGTAATAGAACATTGGTCTCCTCCAAACATTGAACGCTCAAACAGACAACGTATCGTTACTGTTTCTACTACTCCGTACGGTATTTCTTTAGGTGACTTATCTACTGAAATTCAAAAAAAATTAGATTCTATTGAAACTCCTACCGGTGTCACAATAACTCTTGGTGGTGGTTTTGAAGACATGCAAGAATCTTTTGCCGATATGGGATTACTTATGTTACTCGTCTTAGTTCTCGTATACATAGTAATGGCTGCTCAATTTGAATCGCTAAAAATGCCGTTTATTATTATGTTTTCTATACCATTTGCTTTTTCGGGTGTGTTTATAGCTCTGTTTATTACGGGCAAAACATTTAGTATAATTGCGGCTCTCGGTGCTATTATGTTAATTGGTATAGTGGTGAAAAATGCTATTGTACTTGTCGATTATATTAATCTACTCCGCGAACGTGGTTACGATTTAAATGATGCCATTACTGAATCAGGCAGACTTCGGTTACGACCGGTTCTTATGACAGCTGCTACTACTATTCTGGGTATGTTACCTATGGCTCTCAGCACTGGTGAAGGTTCAGAAATATGGAGTCCGATGGGGATTGCTGTAATTGGTGGATTGTTCTTTTCTACAATCATTACTCTTATTATTGTTCCTATTGGATACAGTATTTTAGTACATCGTACTAGTAAAAATGAAACAAAAGCTATTCAAGAAGAGTTAGAAGTTCTTGAAAAATTAAAATAATAACACATTAACTTTGACATATGTACTGACCATGATTATCATATTCTAATAGGCATTGTACTTTTTTTTAAAATTACAATGTCTATTATCATGGGAAGTAACTTATAACTTATAACAATCAATAAAAATAAACATATGAAAGCTGTAATGATTTTTTATAATCAAGCTCTTACTGAACGAGTAGAATATATATTAGACTTATTATCTATCAAAGGATTCTCTCGCTGGGAAGACGTACAAGGACGTGGATCCGAAACGGGCATTCCGCATATGAACACACATACCTGGCCCGAAAACAATTCAAGTATTCTTACTGTTATAGAAGATAATACAGTACCCGAACTACTCGAAAAAATAAAAAAAATTGATTCTTTAAATGAAGATGTAGGGATACGTGCATTTGTATGGAATATTGAACAAAGTATATAATAAACCTGTATTCAATATAGTATAACTTCTGTTTAAATTGAACAAAAATCATACTATTAAAATTTGGTTTATACTATTCATACACGGTAAGATGTTTTTCTTCTCTCTGTATACAGGTGATTAATAAGGTATCTAATCTTTTTTTTGGCATTTTGAAAAATATATGCGTATTTTGAAAAAAAATAATTATGACATGCAATTGTTCTTCAACCTCATCTAATTCTACAGACAAACAATTTTTATTAGATAAAAGATATCTGAGAATGGCTCAGATATGGGCAGAAAATTCATATTGTAAAAGACGTAAAGTTGGAGCTATTTTAGTGAAAAACAAAATGATTATATCTGACGGATATAATGGCACACCTTCGGGATTTGAGAATGTATGTGAAGATGAAACCGGCATAACAAAACCATACGTTCTTCATGCAGAAGCAAATGCAATAACAAAAGTAGCTAAATCGACTAACAACAGTGAAAATGCAACCTTATATGTAACCACAGCTCCCTGCATTGAATGTGCAAAACTTATTATACAATCAGGCATATCTCGCATTGTTTATTGTTCATCATACAGAATTGAAGATGGCATTAATTTACTGTGCAAAGCTAATATAGAAGTATTACAAATATCATTATGAAAAAAAACACTTATCTTCCTATAATTTTTGCTTTAATTTTTATTGCTGGAATATACGTTGCTCGTTTAGGAATCAACACAAATTCTTCAGAAACAGCTACGCTCAACGACAAAACAAAACTTGAATCTATACTCAATATTATAAAAACAGAATATGTTGATTCTATAAACATTAAAACTTTAGTTGAAAAAGTTATTCCCGAAATCACAAAAAAACTAGATCCGCACACAACATATATTCCGAATAAAGAATATGCAAACATATCGGAACCTATTCACGGAGAATTTGATGGTATTGGCGTTCAGTTTAACATAGTAAAAGATACTGTTATTATTGTACAAGTAATACCGGGTGGTCCCTCAGAAAAAATTGGTATACATGCAGGCGATAAAATTATAGCTGTAGAAGATTCCAGCATTACCAATATCGGCATCACAAACACTAACGTAATGAATTTGTTAAAAGGTCCGAAAGGAACTGAGGTAACAATTTCGGTTATCCGAAACGGACATAAATCTCCACTGGATTTCACAATTGTTCGCGACAAAATTCCACTTCACAGTATTGATGCTTCATATATGCTTTCAGACTCTGTTGGATATATGAAAATTAGCCGGTTTGCCCAAACAACTCCTGATGAGTTTATAACACATGTTACTAAACTCAAAAACAAACATATGTCTTCTCTTATTATTGATTTAAGAGAAAATGGCGGAGGACTTTTACATGCAGCTATATTTATAGCAAATGAATTTTTACCCGAAAAGGATTTAATTCTCTATACAAAAGGTAAAAACTATCCTCGCGAAAACTACTATGCCGACGGTACCGGTACATGCAAAAACATAAACGTGAACATATTAATTAACGAATACTCTGCTTCTGCAAGTGAAATTATTGCCGGAGCTATTCAAGATAATGACAGAGGCACCATTATTGGCAGACGTTCTTTTGGAAAAGGATTGGTGAACAGAGATTTTATGTTTGCCGACAGTTCTGTTCTACGATTAACTATTCAAAAATTTTATACACCATCAGGACGCAGTATTCAAAAACCTTTTAATAATGGTAGAGAATCATACAATGATGAATTATTGCAACGTGCCATTCATAAAGAACTAAGCGAAAAAGATAGTATTCATTTTCCGGATTCTTTACAATATAAAACTAAAAACGGCAGAATTGTATACGGGGGTGGCGGTATTATGCCTGATATTTTTGTGCCTATTGACACATCTCTCAATACCGATTTATACGTTTCTCTTATCAGTCAAAACATTCTCTATAATGCCGCACTATCATATGCCAATACCAACAGAAAGCAACTCAAAAACATGAATTACAACACTATTATTTCACACATACAAAATTCTGAAATTCTTGAACTCGTAAAACAAGAAGCTCAAGCACAAGATATCACATATTCGCATGAAAATTTTACTGAAATACACGAAGATATTCTGCGAATAACTACTGCTTATATTGTAAGAACTATTCATGACGAAGAATACTTTTACCGTGTATATCAAAAGAATGACAAAACTATCCAAACTGCTCTTAATGAATTTCAAAACTAAACATGCACATTCTTTTTTCACATAAAACTAATTATTACGAAATATTTGTATCCGAAATAGTAGAAAATCTATCCGTAAAAGACGAAAACATATATATTCAGGATATTGAAAAAGAAAAATATTTCTCCCTTAATAATTCACGAAAAAAAGAATTTCTATCGGTCAGAAAATTATTACAAAACCTCTTTCCTTCACATAACAACCAAATAACATACACACAGACAGGAAAACCCACATGCAATAATTATCACATAAGCATTTCACACTCCAAATCTTATGTGGCTGTTATATGCAGCACAAAACAGCCGGTTTCTGTAGATATTGAAGAATTCCGACCAGTTATAGCTCGTACCGCACCAAAATTTATGTCACTACACGAACAAAAACACTTTACTGACATATTTAGTCAAACTCTGGTATGGTCTGCAAAAGAAGTTTTGTACAAACTATACGAGGCAAGTGCAAATTTTACAAAAGATTATTCTATAACTCAAAATGAAAAAAAAAATCAACACGGAAATTTAATTGGCAGAGTATCTACAAAAAAAATTGATAAAACAATTAAAATACAGTATTTTCGTACTCACAATTTCATTTTAACCTGGACTTTTGATTCAAAACAAGACATATGATTTACGATTCATTTACAACCAAACCAAAAAAATTAGCTTTACTAATAGACCCGGACAAACATACTGTCGACAGCATTACATTAATTTCACGTTTAGCAGAATCATTGCATGTAGATTATATTTTTGTTGGTGGCAGTATTTTATTAACTAACATAGAACACACTATTCAATATATAAAAGCCTACTATCATGGTTCAGTACTATTATTTCCGGGAAATGCAAATCAGGTAAGCAACAATGCAGACGGTATTTTATTCCTCTCTCTTATTTCCGGCAGAAATGCTGAATTTTTAATTGGCAATCAAGTTGTTTCTGCCCCTCGTATAAAGCAAATTGGTTTAGAAGCTATTTCTACAGGTTATATTTTAATCAATTGCGGATCTACTACATCTGTTGAATATATGAGTAACACACAACCTATACCCTCTTCAAAAACTGATATTGCAGTAGCTACTGCAATAGCCGGCGAAATGCTCGGATTGAGTTGTTTATATCTTGAAGGTGGTAGCGGTGCCAAAACAATTGTATCTCCGGACATTATACAAAAAGTAAAAAAAGCTTGTTCCGTTCCAATAATTGTTGGCGGCGGTATTCGTACTCCAGAAAACCTCAATACAGTATATAAATCAGGTGCTGACATTGCTGTAATTGGTAATGCTATTGAGGAAAACCAAAATTTATTGCCTGACTTAATTTCTATACGTAATACATTTAACACACAATAATAGCTCTACCATGCCAGCGGATACAGAATTATGGTTTTATCTGCTTTGTTTTGTTCTTGGAATATGTTTTTGGCTGTGGTTTTCTAAAAAAAAGGCTCGTCATCTCCAACAAAAAAAAATAAAAAGAGGATTAAAACTCGAAGAACAAGCTGCAAAAATCCTTACCAAAAACGGTTACAATATACTTTCTAATCACGAAAAGTTTCACTACTCATTGTACGACAATACAAAAAAAATTACTATCCATCTAGAAAGTGACTATGTGGTTTCAAAAAGAAATAAAACTTTTTTAGTAGAGGTAAAATCAGGTGAACATACAGCACACATAACATACGCAGCCACCCGTCGTCAATTACTTGAATACTACTGTGCAAGTAATTTTGATGGATATATACTCATAAACATGCACACTAAAACACTTCATACAATTACATTTCCATTTACCAAAAAGAAACACCGTACACATATATTTTTTATTTTACTTGGCATCTCCATTGGAGCAGCATTATGGATACCTTCACCATATAATTACTATACGATATATTGTATATGCTTAATTCTGGTATTCGGATCAAAACATATAGCAAAATTCATTGCCAACTAATTATTTTTTCCTTTTTCCATTTCGCACAAACAATACAATCAATAATGCATATAGTGGTATCACTACCAAAAAAAATATCATACTATTTATTATAAATAAAATCTCCATAGTCTCGTATGTAACTGGTATGCATTATTAACACAAGAATTACACAAAATACCCTATGTAAATAAAATAATATAGTAATTTTGAACAAATTTTTTTCAACTATTACAATGACATACTCTGAAGTTATTTCATTTTTATATAATCAACTTCCTGTTTATCAAAAAAACGGGCAACAAGCATATAAAAATTCTCTGTCAAATATTATTCATTTATGCGACTGTTTGGGAAATCCACAAAATTCTTTCAAAAGTATTCACATAGGAGGCACAAACGGCAAAGGATCTGTTTCGCACATGTGTGCATCGGTACTACAAGAATCCGGCTACAAAACTGGATTATACACATCACCTCATTTTATAGACTTTCGAGAACGTATACGTATTAATGGGGAATGCATTTCCGAGAATTTTATCACTGATTTTGTTCAAACAAACAAAAAACTAATATCAGACATAGAACCTTCATTTTTTGAAATAACCGTTGCTCTTGCTTTTTATTTCTTTGCACAAGAAAAAGTAGACATTGCTGTAATAGAGGTAGGTCTGGGAGGACGCTTAGACTCTACTAATATCATTGCCCCGATAGTTGCGTGTATCACAAATATTGATTTGGACCACACCCAAATTTTAGGCACCACACACACTGCTATTGCACATGAAAAAGCAGGAATCATAAAAGCACATACTCCAATAATTATAGGAGAACAAAGCCTCAAAACTCAAACAATATTTGAAGAACACGCACACAATAAAAAAAGCTCAATTATTTTTGCAAACACACTATATACAATACAATCTTCCCATAAAGAATGGCACAAAAAATTCAGTATCCACCATCATAATCACACAAAACTAAGCAATCTTTCCACAGATTTAACCGCGATATATCAACAAAAGAACATATGCACTGCATATGCTATTCTTACAGAAATAAACAAAACATCGTTTACAATACCAGAAAAGGCCATACATGAGGGATTCAAAAACATCATACGCAATACACATATAGCAGGACGTTGGCACATTATAAAAACATCACCATTTGTAGTATGCGACGTTGCTCACAACTATGCAGGAATTAAAGAAACTATGAAACAACTTTCCTCTTATAAAAGTACCGATATTCATATTGTATGGGGTATGGTTACAGATAAAGATGTTGCACGCATAATACCACTACTCCCAACAAAAGCTCATTATCATTTATGCAAACCAAATATTGAACGAGGTATGACAATAAATCACTTAAAAACTTTTTTCGATAATTTATCGTACACCACACACCCATCAGTTATAGATGCCTATATATCAGCTTATAAAAAAGCAGGCAAGAACAGCATTATTTACATTGGCGGCAGCACATTTGTTGTAAGTGAGTTTTTATTAGAAAAAAACCAAAAATAATTTGGAGTGAATTAAAAAAAAAGTATCTTTGCAACGCATTTTAAAGATGTCACAAGGGCGAATAGCTCAGTTGGTTCAGAGCATCTGGTTTACACCCAGGAGGTCGGGGGTTCGACTCCCTCTTCGCCCACCAAAGAGGACAAATTGATTTTTATCATTTTGTCCTTTTTTTATGTTCATAAATCTGACACATAAAACTTTGTATTCCGCTATAAATCAAGCGATAAAAATTTATACACAATTTAACGTTTATTACCATACACATATGAAGCTTTTTATTATTTGTCTTGCACCTATCATAAGTATATTACCCACATTTGGACAAGACAGCACACACAATCAAGAACCTACTCAGAATACAATTACATGGTCAGGTTTTGTAAAAAACGACTTTTTCTATGATACCCGACAAAATATAACTGTACGAGAAGGCCATTTTCTTTTATATCCCAAAGCCCCAAAACCAGACGAAGATGGAAAAGATATTAATAGTACCGCGAGTTTAAATTTTTTATCTATTCAATCACGCCTTACAGCAAAAATCACAGGGCCGGATGCTCTAGGAGCACGCACTTCAGGACTTATTGAAGGAGCATTTTTTGGTCATTCCAAAGGAGACATAAATGGATTCAGACTTCGCCATGCTTTTGTAAAATTAAACTGGCCACAAACCGAGCTATTATTCGGACAATACTGGCATATGATGTTTGTTCCTGAATGCTTCCCCGGTACAATTTCATTTAACACTGGTGTTCCGTTTCAATATTTCTCACGTAATCCTCAAATTCGCATTACGCAAAAATTAAACACATCTATTCGTTTTTCGTTTGCAGCAGCAACTCAAAGAGATTTCACAAGCCCCGGAGGATACACTTCACTCAGCAATACAACAATTCCGGATGTACACGGACAACTTCATGTGTCAGCTTCCGAAAATATAGTATTCGGAATTACCGGAGGGTTCAAAACTCTCAAACCACGCTTGGTAACAGAAAAAAATTATAAAACAACACAAACTATTAGTAGTTTTACCGGAAATATGTATACTCGCATACACACATCTCCCCTCACAATAAAGCTTCAGGGAATATGGGCTCAAAATGCATATGATGGGCTTATGATTGGTGGTTTTATGATTACAGACATTTCTCCCACAAAAGACTTCAGAACGTATACTCCTCTCAACACACTCAGCATGTGGACAGACATAGAAACGAAAGGCTCCACATGGCAAGCAGGCATATTTGCCGGCTTCTCTAAAAATATGGGAAGCACTAATTCTATAAATAATAGCGTTTTACACACAGATATACAATCAGTATACAACAGGGGTAGAGATATAGACTTTTTATACCGTATTTCGCCGAGAATACAGGCAAATTTCGAAAAGCTCCGAATAGCAAGTGAAGTAGAACTTACATCTACAGCCTACGGAACACAAAGTGAATCAGATGAATTGCACATAAACAACTACGGACAAATCACAGAATCAAAAATGGTGCATAATGTACGGCTCCTTATGTCGGTCTATTATTTCTTTTAAAAATTCATTCTGTTATGCCTCTATTAACTAGTGTTCGCTTGTAATAATGGTTAATTTCGCAATCAATTTTTTCGCGTTGGGCAGAAAAAAATGAATACAACTTTTGTGAATTATTTGTTTTTTTGTCATTCAGATAATTATACCTACAAAAAAATGGTGAGAAATGTAAAAACCCATAGGCTTCTATCATCCAGCCACTCAACTAAGGAAGAATCATAAAATTGTAACATAACTTTCGTAGTTTACCCCAGTGCTACAGAAATTATAACGGGTCAATTTATTTAAGG
>JAWOEL010000076.1:0-31270 GCA_046482735.1 Bacteroidales bacterium
GTATGGTATCTTACGGTGGGTGGAGTAAATCTGATGCTGAAGCGTATTTTAAAACAGCAGTTTTAGATAATGCTATTAGTCATGAAATTGATTTTACATTACAGCAAACGCGGTATGTACGAAATAAATTTCCTGCAATAACAGTAGCTCCATTATTATATGATGTAGACAATCATTTATTGCATTGGATACATGAATAATGGAATCAGGGCAAACGCATCTAATTTTTTAAAACTTTCAAAACATAGTTGTTATTCCACCCAATCATTTTGCGTTTTCCTTTAATGCCAATCTTAGCGTCATCTTTTTTTAATAGATTAAGAGCTATTCTGTTTAGAGTAGAAAAGTTTTGAGCAGCATTACCTGCTCTTTTACGTGATTGATCCTCGTTAAAAGCAACGTCTAATACCCAATGGACTTTATTCTCTATACCCCAATGCATTCTTACCCCGTTGTTTATTGTCGATGCATTATTGAGAGAACTAATGTAGTAACTTGATTCGGTTTCTTTTTTACCTGTTGCTTTAAAATATCGTTCACGTTCAATTTTTATTATTGAAGTCAGACCTTTCCATTTTATAGCCTCTTCAGTCAAGCTTAAATCGGTAATTACAGAACATTTCCGTGTTTCTATTCGTCCATGACCATAATCAATACTTTCACTTGTATCAGAAGGTTTTAGAACTCTAAAGCTATCTTGAATATCTTCAAACAACTCTTTCTGATTTTCTTTAACTGCAAGTATGTAATCTGCTTGTTTTGAGATAATTTTTCTGGCTATTTTCTTTTGGCAACCCATTGCGTCAATTGTTACAATGCAGTCTTTAATTAATAGATTCTCTAAGAGTTTTGGGATTGCGGTAATTTTATTTGATTTTTCATCAACTTTAATTTGCCCCAAAACAAGTTCATTTTTATCAGCCCAAGCACTAACGATGTGTGTTGCAGTCTTAAAGTTTAACTTCTTTGAACCTCTAATTGTTTTTCCATCAATGCTAATAACTTCTCCTTTAGTTATTTCGTTTACTGATTTAATCCAATTTAAAAAGCATTTTTCAAATTCATCAGCATCTAAAGCTGAAAATAATCTATTGAAGGTATCATGCGATGGAATACCGTTAGGAAGTTCTAAAACACTCTTTAGCCACTCCTCTTTCATCTCCCCATAGTATTCAATTTCATTCCATGATTCTGCTCCGCTAAGAACTGCAGCGATTGTTATAAATATGATATCATTCATGTTATGATATCTTGTTCTTTCTACTCGTGGATCTTTCATTTCTGAAAAATACGACAATATTCCTGTGTTTCCCAATTTAATATATCTATCTGATTGCTAGACAAATATTCAATTTTATTGTAACGTGAAAAGCTATTTGCCTGATATTCAAACAATTAAATAATTAAAATATTTTGGATACGTTTGCCCTGATGATAGATTCATATGTTATAAAAAATCAATAAAATTTTATATTTTTGAAAAAAAAAATTATGAAACAGTACATCAAACAAATTTATCGTTTTCTTAATCCGAAATTTCAAAATCTTTTTTTGGAATACAAAGTGCATTTTAAACCGAGATACGGACATGGATTGCCTGCTCATCAGGACTTGTATACTATAGTCGATGCTCAACGAGGTGAATATAAAAAAATTCTGCTTAAGGCACTGCAACATAAAGAAACAATTTGGGAAATTAAGGAAGCACAGGATGAAAATGATTCATTGAAACCGACATGGAATAATGGTTATTTGCCGGGACTTGATGTAATAGGTGTTTATACTATGCTTGCGGAATTTAAACCGAAAAATTATATTGAAATTGGTTCGGGAAATTCGACAAAAGTTGCATTTAAAGCTAAACAAGAACATGGCTTGGATACGCATATTACGTCTATTGATCCGCAACCTCGTGCTGAAATTGATGATTTGGCAGCTACCGTTATTCGTGAACCGTTTGAGAATTGTGATTTTGATATTCTTGAAACATTAGAGGAGAATGATATTTTATTTGTAGATAATTCTCATCGTATTTTACCGAATTCGGATTCGATGGTGTTTTATCTTGAAATTTTACCGCGATTAAAAAAAGGTGTAATTGTTCATATTCATGATATTTATATACCGTATGATTATCCGCAATTTATGTGCGACAGATTTTATTCCGAACAATATGGTCTTGCAATGTATATGCTTGCTAACCCGCAAAAATTTAAACCAATAATGCCTAATTATTTTATTAGTGAAGATGCTGAATTGCGAGAACTCATTAGTCCTATCTGGAATCATCCTAATCTTTCTTCGGTTGAACGGCATGGTGGCTCTTTTTGGTTGCAAATATCATAGGCTGTCAAGAATATGAAAGAGCGGATTGTATACCTCGACATTCTCCGAATTGTAGCTATTGTGGCTATTATCTCACTTCATGTTTCGGGAGGGTATTTGTCTTTTCTTTCGCTTCCTAAAGATTATAATTGGTGGAAATATTCTGTGCTGATTGATGTGATGGCAAAATGGGGGAGTGCCGTTTTTTTAATGATTAGCGGTGCTCTCATGCTTGCACCTCACAAATCGCAGCCTATCGGGTATTTTCTCAAACATCGTTTTGTGCGGATTGTTATACCTTTTGTGGTGTGGGTGGTTATCTATAAGTTAGTTCAGCCTGCTGATGTGGATTTCTTTTCTCTCGAAACATATACCGGTATATTGCGCCATATTGTGACCGGAAATTTGCCCTATCATATGTGGTTTGTGTATATGATTTTTGCAATGTATCTCATTACGCCGGTTGTTTCTGTTTTTATGAATAATGCTTCGGAATCTGTGTTGAAGTATTATTTTGTGTTTTGGTTTGTGAGTTCAGTGTTCCCGCAGTTTTGCACATATTATTGTAATATATCGTTAGGCATTGAACCCTACCTGACACTTCATTTGTATGCCGGTTTTTACATGCTGGGGTATTATTTGCATACGCACATAATAAGGCTGCCGAAAGCAATATACTTACTTATTCCATTTGGTATGATACTCAATTTTTACCTCACAAAACAAGCAAGTTTTTCAATAGAGAAAACAGACTTTTTTTATTTGTCCCGTTTTTCCGTGTGGAACGTTGTTAATGCAATGCTCATTTTTCATGCTTTTCAACGAATTCCCTGGAAAAAATATATTTCATCAAATATACTTCCGCACATCACAACTATAAGTGTATTAAGTTACGGAGTTTTTCTATCTCATGTTTTAATTATCTGGATTTTCGATAAAGGACTGCTCGGGGTAAAACTTATCGGGTACAATATATTTGGAACACCGGTAGAACTCTATACCGGATTTGCGGTTATTATTGTGGTCGTGAGTATTGTTTCCTTCGGTGTGTGTTATGTGTTGAGTAAGATACCCTATGTGCGGAAAATGGTAATGTGAGATATAGGTTATTACATATCATGGTTGTGTTCAATAACCGAAATACGTTTCCATGCTCCGCCTTTGAATCGGAAATAAAACATAAAGGAAAAACATAAAAAGAATACAACGAGAATTCCCCATGCCTTAACCGGTCCAATATCAAAGACAAATAATGAAAGATATAACGCAGGAACAAAAAGCCAGTGTAAAATCATTGACGCCCACATAGTCCACATAGTATCTCCGGCACCGCGAAGTGCTCCCACAAATGCTACTAATATAGATTCTGCTAAGACATAAATTGCGGCGAGTTGCAACATAGTCATTGCTAAGGGACGTGATTGCAGAAAAACAGGGTCTTCACCAATAGGTTTAAACACATCTACAAGAACACCGGGAATGGCAACAAACATAATAGCGACGAATAAGGAAAAAAAGAATCCTAATTTCACCCCGGAATATGCGGAGCGTTCGGCTACATAATACCTATTTGCTCCAATATATCTGCCGACTAAACTGGTTACGCCTACTTCTATTCCGGTGAGCGGTACAAAGGTTACCATATCCCAGTTAAACATTATAGAAGCCGCGGTGGCGGTTACTTCATTGTATGAATGAAAAATGGAAACAAGAACTGAAAATGCAACCAGATTTCCGAAAAATTCTACTCCGGCGGGTGAACCATATCGAAAAAGTGTTTTGGTAATGTGTGCATGAAAGCGAAATGCTTTGTGTACAAGAAATTGACGAGCATTATCGTTTCTGAAAAAGTAGTAGAGTAACACGACTAAGCCGCAGAGTGCAGAAAAGATTGTGCCATATGCTGCTCCTTCTATGCCGAGAGCCGGAATTCCCAGTTTTCCGAATATGAGTATGTAGTTCACCACCACATTTACGCTGAGTGTGACCAATGCGGAAATCATGACAACTTGTGTGCGGCCTATTCCGGAAAAATAACAGCTTATGGTATGGCGGAATAATGATATAATTGAGCCAAATGCCAAAATTTTTAGATATTGTTTTTGTAAAACTAATTGTGATTCTGATACAACGGTTGAAGAAAAAAACCAAAACACCAGCGGAATACATGCGAGAATAATGGGGTATGCAAGTGTTGAAATGCCGAGAGCCTGAACAGTAACCCGCGGACAGTTTTCGTAATTTTTTGACCCGAAATACTGAGCAATTAGTGCCGTTGAAAAACCAATAAGACCAAAAAAGAATGTAATAAGCATAAAAGAGGTGATTCCACCGGCTGTTGCTGCATTCATATTGTCTGCACCTAAACGGGAAAGGAATACCCTGTCTGTAAACACCATGAGTGTTTCACTCGATTGAGAAATAACAATCGGCAAAGCTAGCGTAAACAGCTCCCGTACGCCTCCCATTTTTGTTCGTTTCAGTATTGCCTTCATCTTCTACATTTAAAAAGGCAAATATATTTGAATACATAATATAATAGATGTTTTTTGTAGAAGAATTTTTTGATATTAGGTGTTAAACCAGATATCAGATATTTTACGAAGGACTGTCGGAAACACCACGTACGTCATTCGAACGGACGTGTCCGTTTACTAACGGAACGCAGTGTGGTGTGGTAATCTCTATGGATTTAATGATGAATGCTTAATGCTTAATGCTTAATCGTTTGTCAATTTCCTATAGATGTTCCTGAATGCTTTGTAGTTTGCTTTTAATGCCGGTCAGTTTTTCAATAATTTCGGCAGATTTAAGCGTGCCTTCTTTATTGTCTGCCAATTTTTTTTGTGCTCCTTTGAGTGTGAGCCCCTGATCTTTGACGAGATGATGAATGATTTGAAAGTTTTTCACATCTTCGGGGGTGAATAAGCGATTACCTTTTGCATTTTTTTTCGGTTTAATGATGGCAAATTCCTTTTCCCAGAAGCGGATTAAGGATGTGTTTACATCAAACATATCGGCAACTTCACCAATTGTGAAAAATAATTTTGACGGAGGTAATTCTATATGTTTCATATCATTATTTTTTTTGTAAGGTAAAAATACATTTTTTTAGTCTAAATACACAATAGTAATACCATCGCCTCCCATATCTATGGGAGCATCTTCGAAATGTGTAATAAAATTTAGGCCGGCTAGGTAATTTCGAATAAGTTCGCGGAGAATGCCGTATCCCTTTCCATGTAATATTTCGAGTCGGCCAATATGCATAGTGTAGCCTGTTTCTATAAATTTTTCTACTTCAATGAGTGCATCATCTCCGCGTGTGCCCCGAACGTCAATTTTTGGGGAAAAGTTAGCGTGTTTTTTGTGAATAGTTCCTGAAAAAGTAACGTTTTTTTGTTTTTTTGTTTGTGGTTTATCTTTTGAACGTTCTAATTTCTTTATCGGTACGTGCGAAATCATGTCTCCGAAAGAAACTGATGCATGTTTATTACTCATTTCAATAATTTCACCAATCATTGTTTGCCCGTGTATAGTTACAAAGTCGCCTGTTTTGAGAGTAGCCGATGCTGCTTTTTTAGCAGTTGATTTTGGTGGTTCAGCTTTACGGATTTTTCCTGAAACAGTTTTGAGTGTGTTGGTTTGTTTTTCGTGAAGTTGTGAACGGAGTTGTTTTGTCCGTTCTTTATCGGCATTGTGTTCCTTAATACTTCGAATTGTTCGTTCAATATCTTTATTGCTGTGTGCAATAATATCTTCGAGTTCTTTCTGAGCTTTTTTTACGATATCTTGTTTAGAGTCAGAAAGTTTAGCGAGTTTTTCGCTATAATCTTTTTGTTGTAATTGTAATTCTTTTTGTTGGTGTTTAATTTTTTGTTTTTGTCGAAATATATATTGTTTTTCTTCCTCAATTTTTTTGAGATTTTTCTCAAAATCAACATGTTCTGTTCCGATTTTTTGTTTTGCATTATCAATTATTCTCTGTGGAATGCCAATAGTTTCTGCAATTTCAAATGCAAAAGAGCTTCCCGGGCTTCCCATGCGCAATTTATATAATGGTTTCATGTTTTCGGAATCAAATAACATGGCACCGTTTATAACTGTATCGTAGTTTTTAGATACTAATTTGAGATTTGTATAATGCGTAGTGAGTACACCATATAAATTTCGTGAAATAAATGTTTCTAATATACTTTCTGCAATAGCACCTCCCAAAGCAGGTTCGGTTCCGGTTCCAAATTCGTCGATGCAACATAATGTTTTTTCATGTGCATGTTCAATAAAAAATTTCATATTGTGCAAATGCGAACTGTAGGTGCTTAAATCATTTTCTATAGATTGTTCGTCGCCAATATCAACAAATATGTGTGAAAAAACTCCCATTTTGCTATGCGAATCGCAGGGGACAGGTAAACCGCATTGTATCATATATTGAAGTAGTATCACTGTTTTCATGCATACCGATTTTCCTCCCGCGTTAGGACCGGAAATAATAATAATTCGTTGCGATTCGTCAAGAAGTATTCTTAGTGGAATAACCGGTTTTTTGGTGTGTGAGTGTGAAAGTACAAGTCCGGGATGTCTTCCTCCATACAAATCAATAATAGCTTCGTTTTGTAACTGAGGAATTGTGCAGGAAAGTTGTAATCCTACTGTTGCTTTTGCTTTGAGTGCATCAATAAAACCTAAGAAGAGATAAGCATGCTCAATTTCATATATATAAGGCCTAATAATAGATGCAATTTGTGTGAGAATAGCAATGATTTCGCGTTTTTCTTCAAATTGCAAATTGGCTATGCTGTTTTGAATAACCAAAGCATTGCTGGGTTCTACATACGATGTTTTTCCTGTACTTGATTCGTCATGAACTACGCCCTTTATTTTACGTTTATAACTGCTCAAAACAGGTATAACCAATCGATTGTTGCGTACTGAAATTTCTGTTCCGCTTTCTGCCCAGCCTTCTGATACAGCTTGTCGCAAAGAAATTTGCATTGTTTTGTGTAAATCTTTTTTGAGTGATACCAGAGAGTTGCGTATTTTTCGAAGTCCGGGACTCGCTGAATCTTTAATGGTTCCTTGTTCTGTAAGAATAGAAGAGCATTCTTTTATTACAGATGCGGGAACAGCAATAGTTTGGGAGTGCTCATAAATATAGGGGTATAATTCTTTGTGTTTTGCAAAAAAAGCAACAATCTGTTGTATTTCAAGTAGTGATTTAATTAAGGTTATTAGATCACTTGTTTGAATATATGTGCCTTCTTTTTGGAGATGATTCAGGAGGTGTGCAACGTGTGTAAATGAGGGTATTGGAAAAGCATCATCTTCGCTGAGAATTAACATCATTTCCTTACACTCTTGCAGTGCGGTGAATATGGTGGTGTATTCACCGCAAAAACCCATATCAGAAATATGGGTTTTCCCGAGATCGCTTGCACACGATTGTTCTAATAAATGTCGTATAGTGTTAAATCCTATTTTGGATTCGATATTTTCAGGATAATTCACAAATAATTATTCGTGTAAAATTTTCACTTCAGTTCGTCTATTTTCTTGTCGGCCTTGTGGTGTATTGTTGGAAGCAATAGGTTTTGATTGTCCAAATCCTACAGCGACAACACGCATAGCTTGTACACCTTTTGATACAAGATATTGTTTTACACTTTCAGCACGAGCTTCCGATAATTTTTGATTTGCTTCTTTAGAACCCACATTGTCGGTATGGCCGGAAAGTTGAATAACCATAGTTTTTTTGCGTTTCATTAATTCAGCCAAATTGTTTAATGTTTCGTAAGAGTCTTTTCGAATAGTAGCTTTACCGGAATCAAAATATAAATTATTGAGTGTGTATGTTTTAGGTAATTCGTATGTTATCGTATACGTGCCTCTTGTTTTTCCGGGGTTGTCGGGTACTTTAAAAACATTATTTGTGTTGTCCATTTCAAATCCCATAACCAATACGGTATAGCTGTCGCCTTCGGGAAGTAAGATTTGGAATGTACCATCTGATTTAGAGACTCCGGTATATTTTTTTCCGGTTGATTTGCTTTTGAAAGCTACTTTGTCACCAACGGAAGCCATTCCTTCAAAATTTTCTACTTTTACAGTTATTAAAGCCATGTCATCGGTCGGTTCTAAATCTTGAGAAAATGCGTAGAGACTACTCAATAGAATGAGAAAAGTATATATATGTTTCATTGGTATGTTTGTTTATATGTTATTACTAATATGCAATATACAAAAAAATATGTAATATTATGTTTTATGTGGTTTCTTTTTAGCTGCGGGAAATAATACGTTATTAAGAATTAAGCGGTATCCCGGAGAATTTTTATGATTGTTGAGATTAGTTTTTGGATCACCTACGTAGTGACGGTAATCTGCGGGGTCGTGGCCTCCATAAAAAGCCCATGTTCCTTTTCCGAATGAGCCGTGAATATATCGTGCCTCGTTATGTGCTTTGTTTTCACCCATAATAACAACGGTTGGTTTTATTAAATCTTTGTCATATGCGGTTGTTTGTCCCATAAATCCGGGAATTATTGTTGTGTGATTTTGACATAACATTGTGGGGATAGGATCCCATTTTGCAGAAAAATCAAATAAGGTGAAAAAATCCTCTTCTTCTTGCACTTTTCTGTTTTGTGTAACATCAATATTTGAAAATTCATATTCGTATGGATCCATAACTAATGTGAAATCTGTAAAAGCTAATGTTTGAGAATAATCTAATTCTTTTTGTGCATGTGGTGAAGGTGGATCTCCATCGAACATAACTTGACAAATGTCGGTGTTTTGAGCTGCAAGTGCTATGTCGAATGAGTCTGTTCCCGAGCACATTGCAAACAAAAAGCCACCGTTTTGTATGTATTCTTTAATAGTTTTTGCAACGTGTAATTTTAATTGTGAAACTTTTTCGAATCCAAATTTTCGGGCTTTTTCTTCTTCCTCTTTTACTTGTTTGATATACCAGGGGGCGTTTCGATAACTTGCATAAAACTTTCCGTATTGTCCGGTAAAATCTTCATGGTGAAGGTGCAACCAGTCGTATTCTGATAGTTTGCCGGTAATCACTTCTTCGTCATAAATTAAATCATACGGGATTTCTGCATAGGTAAGTGCGAGTGTGACTGCATCATCCCACGGGAGATTGTCTTTGGGGGCATATACTGCAATTTTTGGAGCTTTTACTAATTTTACGACATCCATATTAACGTCATTTCCCGATATTTTTGTTAAAATTGATTCGACTTGCACTTCGGGTAGTATTGTATAGTCTATACCGCGTATATCACATTCTTCTTGGAGTTTATCGTTATAGTTAAACAAAAAACTTCCTCCACGGTAGTTAAGTAACCAGTTGGCGTCTATATCATTTTGCAAAACCCAGTATGTAATGCCATAAGCTTTCAGGTGATTTTGTTGATCATTATCCATAGGAATAAGTAATCCCAATGCAAATGCGGTATGGCTTACTAAATAAAAACTTATGAGTAGTAGTAGTTTTTGTATCATAGATGTACGTGTTTTAAAAATCAGGTTTATCTGGTATAAACGGAGAATCCGGATTCATATTTTCAAATGCGTCATCATTTGAGTTCATTTTTGATTTAAAAGTTTGTGTTTTAACTTCAAAACTATTTTCAAAATCTGTGTTTTCGGGGAGTTCTTCTAATTGATTCATAAAATTTCGGTCGGTAAATTTTGTTTGATCCGGTATAAATTCGAGATTTACCGTACTGGTAGCACCATGACGGTTTTTTGCAATAATGATTTCTGCGAGTCCTTGTGTTGAGTTTCCATCCTCGTCTTCCATAAGTCCATAATATTCAGGACGGTGTATGAATAAAACCAAATCGGCGTCTTGCTCTATGGCACCTGATTCACGTAAATCTGATAATTGTGGTCGTTTGTTGCCGGTTCTTGTTTCAACTGAACGGTTAAGCTGCGAGAGAGCGATGACCGGTATTTCTAGTTCCATAGCTACAGCTTTTATTTGGCGGGAAATTAAACTTACTTCTTGCTCTCTGCTCGAAGCTGATTGCGTGGTCATAAGTTGTAAGTAGTCAATAAAAACGCAGCGAATACCATATTTTTCAACTAATCGTCGGCATTTTGCACGAAATTCAAAAACCGAAAGAGCTGGTGTGTCGTCCAGATAAATAGGAGCGTTCGATAATTTTTGTGTTTTTTCGTATATATTGGACCAATCTGCTTCAGATAATTTTCCGGTTTTTAACTGGTCGTGTGTTATGCCGGTTTCACTTACAATTAATCTGTTAACCAGCTGTACACTGTTCATCTCAAGTGAAAACATTGCCACAGGAGAGTTGTAGTCTACAGCCATGTTTCTTAGCATAGATAATACAAAAGCAGTTTTTCCCATAGCCGGACGAGCGGCAAGAACAACCATATTGTTGCTTTGCCATCCGGAGGTTATTTTATCTAAATCGGTAAATCCGGTAGGTTCGCCACTATAGCTGTTTTCATTTTCCTGAGCTTTATGAATTAAATCAAAAGCTTTGTCCATTAATTGACTAATAGGTAATGCTGCTTTTTTAACGTTGCCTTCTCCAACTTTAAATACTTCGCTTTCCGAAAAGTCAATTAATTCTGAAATATCAAGTGTTGAATCAAAAGCTTTTTCCTGAATTTCTGAGGAAACCCGAATAAGTTCTCGCTGAATAAATTTTTCGGTAATTAATTTAGCGTGATGGTCTATGTGTGCTGCAGATGAGATTTTTTGAGTAAGTTGGGCAATAAAATATGCACCGCCAACTTCTTCAATTGTTTCATTTTTTTTGAGTTGTTCAACAACTGTTTGAATATTTACCGGAGCTTGTTCTTTACCTAATTTGTGAATGGCTTCGTATATAAGTCGGTGTTTTCGTACGTAAAATGAGTCGGGTATAAGAGTGTCGATTACACTCGTAACGATATCATCTTCCAACATTAACTGGCCAAGAACTGTTTCTTCTAAATCAACAGAATGTGGGGGCATTTTACCAAAATCAATTTCTGGCTTTTTGTGTGTGTTGTATGTTTGTTTGTTTGATTCTTGTTTTGCCATGAATGTATTTTTGACGTTGATTTTTTTAAAAAAGATATTTTGATACAAAAATACACAAGAAATTGAGAGCATCAATACATAAATACTAACAGTTTATTGGTAATCTGAATTTGATGTGATTTTTATTGTTTAGGTATATGTAAAGGCTTGAATGATAGTAAGTATTTGAGTTATTGCCTCAGGGTTTGTAATTGAATGGAATCATTTATATACGATATATATACAGTAATTATACCGCACACGACTTGTGTGAATTGTGTCTATATAGTGCTTGCGAGAAAACTATTTTTTTCTGTGTTTCTGATGCGAAAGCTTCAAAGACGAGGCTTGCGAAATTTTGAAAATCAATAAGTTTACGTCTGTAAATGATTGTTTTCAAGATGAGAATAACAGTCTACCCCGAAAAACTTCGGGGATGTATTTGGAGCTTTCGTGCAGAAACTATATATAAATGTATGTTATATCTGTTTCCACTCCTTAGAAACTGGTTTTTCTTCCATATCGTAAACCATGGTAGAAAAGTTTATCGTAAACCATTCTTTAAACATCTTGTATGAACGTTTTTTTGGCCAATCTTTTTTGGTGGTGTTCCAGTCTTCTAACTCAATTGTAAAGTATGTGTCAAATTTTTTCTGTAACCATTTTTCACAATCGTCAATATCTTCGTCAATAAGATAAATGTTCGATGTATTTGTTTCTTCTGATTTAGAATAAAAAGGAGAACATGTTCGTGCCCACTCCCAAAATGGTTTTCGGGGTGTCAGTACAATTGCATTTCTGTTTATGACGCCTTCATCAAATTGTAAATCCTTCTGTAGTTCTTTTTCAAACTCCTCATCGTATTCCTCATCAAACTCTTCATCGAAGTCTTCGATCCCCTCGACTTGGTTTTTTGCAAAATTCTTTGCAAATGCTTCTATATCTTTGGTTATTACCGTAAGTTCAAATTTGCCGTCTTTTTTTTCTATTGAGAAGTCATTTATTAATTGCGTAAATTCAGCAAATTTTTTATATTTTAAGTCAATTATTTTTTTCAGAAGTTTTTTTTCATTTTTACTGTACTCATTGAGTTCAATTAAATCCAAATCCTCGTATTCCGGCAATAATTGATTCAAACATGCCATATTCCATGCACTTAAGATAAGAGAAATTCTTTCTGATTCATCGTTCTTTTTCGGAAATTCGTCGACAAATGTCTCCTTCAAATGAGTAATAATGTCTGCGTATTTCTTGTTGTCATCATCATTAATAGGTTTCCCTGAGAATAAATCTATTGTGTTATTTTCCATGTCGATACAGTAATAAAAAGTTTGTTAGTCAAAGATGCATTTTTTTTCTTATGAGTCCAATTTTTTTATAAAAAAACACCCTCGAGAAGCATATTTTTTCGAGGGTGTTTTTAGTATTTGTATAGGTTGAAAATCCTGTTATTCAAAAAGCACTTTAAATTCTACCCGACGGTTTTTACGTCTACCGTCTTCAGTGTCATTATCGCCTACAGGTTTTGTTTCTCCATGACCTTTTGAAATAAGCCGGTTTTCTGCAATATTTTTAGAAACAAGATATTTTTTTACCGATGCAGCTCGTTGTTTTGATAATTCCATATTTTTATCATCATCTCCTACATTATCTGTGTGGCCGTTAATTTCCAGTTTAAATTCCGGATTGTCGTTCATAACTTTTACAACCTGGTCAAGTATAGGGAAAGAAGAGCGAAGGATAACATCTTTTCCTGTTTGGAATTGAATACCTGTTAGTGCTTGTGTGAATACTTTTTTAACCTCTTCTTTTATTTCCGGACAGCCATTATTTTCTTTTATTCCGGCAACATTCGGACAGTTATCATTTTTGTCAATAATTCCGTCACCATCGGTATCGGGACATCCGTTATGTTTTTCTACACCTGCTTTTTCCGGACAGTTATCAAGATTATCAGCTATGCCGTCACCATCAGAATCTATACAACCGTTGAATTTTTCAACACCCGCAATTTCGGGGCAGTCATCTTTATTGTCGGGAATGCTATCGTTGTCGGTATCGGGACATCCGTCATACATTGCAAGTCCGGCTTTTTCAGGGCAAGCGTCATGAATGTCGGCAATGCTGTCGTTATCTGTGTCCGGGCAGCCTGATGTGTGTATCGGTCCTTCCTGGCCAGGACATTTGTCTAGGTAGTCCGGTACTCCATCGTTGTCTGTGTCCAGAGCACATCCCCATTCATCTACGTATACATCTCGCGGTGTAGACGGGCAATAATCATTTTTGTCGTATACGCCGTCATTATCACAATCTCTGTAGCCAAAATGATATGTGATGCCAATAGAGGTGTACCCGTACATATCCTGAAAAAAGGCGTCATTGTTACTTATGGTTGCATCTAATTTGTCGGTGTTTACAATACGGAGAGATGCATCTGCTTTAAAGCTTATGCTTGGGCTTATTTTGTAGTCAACAATTAAACCTACAGGAAATACTAATTCTTGTGTCGGGGTTGATAAACCATTGGAGGTATACCCGTATGATTGTAATCGTTTGTTGGTAATTAAACTTTTTTGTTCGGATCGAAACGAAACAATACCGGCTCCTACATATCCGTAGAGTGAAGATTTACGTTTTTTGTTTGTAAATAAAGCATTTGATAAATTAACAATTGCCGAAGCACTGTATTCCGAAATTCTGGCATCAAAATATAAATTAGCAGGTGAACCTGATTCGAATTCTCGTTTTGTTCCTGATAAATTTCCAATTAAAAACTGTCCGCGTAATTGCCATAGGGGAGTTAGTTTTTTCTCTAGCATGATGCTGAGAGCACCGCTTCGTTCGTTATGATACGTTTTTGCCGGCCATACATCATAAATGCGTAAATCACCATAAAACAGGTTTGATCCGCCGGAAAATGTAAAAGACCAGTCGTTGTTTACCCATATGTCAAATGCTGTTCTGTTTGTGTCTGATGGGTGAATTTTTGTTTCATACTCATTATTTGTGAGTGCCGATTTTTGTTCTTGTGCATAACTTACTATTGAAAGTAGTAATAGTATAATTAAGCTACCTTGTTTTTTCATATGTTTTTTTTTAATTGTTACAGTTTACTCAAATTTTATTTGACTATCAGTTAGTTGTGTGTATGTAATGCTGTTTTATAGTATCTTTCATACTGTGTGTTGTTAATTGATAATCTTGGTTTAGTTTGTTGTATTACATTTAATACAAAGTTATTTAAAAATATTATATAATAAGTATGGTATTCCATTTAGTATGTGTAAAAAAATGTGTTTTAACGAAATATATGCCTGGTTTAAGTTTTTGTATTGATGCATAATTATTATGTGTTGTGATTATGTGTTCTCCGGTTGCAGAAAAAACAGATATTTTTATTATATCTTCGGTGTTTTCATAATAAATATATTCATTATGAATGTTAAAAGATGCGTGTTCTTTTTTAACATCAACAGAGGTTGTGTATATAATCTGTTCGGGATTTGAATATTCCCAATTAGGTTGTGGGTCAATAATGTTAAACACACTGATTGCTGCGTAATCATAAGTCATTCCATTGAATGTGTAGTTGGTATCTACTATAAATCCGGTACCTAATAAACCTTCTGTTCCGCTTTCGCCCGAGTCGTCAATAAATGATTCGGTAAAAAAAGCACGACGATGTCCCCAGTTAGCTATAGAATCTTCATAAATAAGCCAAAATATCATGCGTTCGAGGGTATGAGTAGGGGCGGTTGTGTAACCATTATGAAATGTGTGTCCGATGTTTTCTGCATATGCATCCATGCATGTGTCAATTTTTTTGTTTGTTCTCAATCTGATGTTGGGATTAAATCCGTCAGCATAATGTCCCGATGTGTCATGAGTAAACAAATAATTTGCATAGTCTTGAGCGACACTGATAACTTCTTGAGCAGTGTCTTCAAATGGCATTAGTCCACGAGCAGAGCGTTCCTGATTAATGAGCCACAGAGCTTGTGCATTTGGTGACCAGGTTTTCCAAACAGAAGCTTTTGGAAAAGTAATAGCTGGTATATTTGTTTGCAACAAAGAATTTTCTTCGTATCGTGCAGTGTTGAATGCTGATTCAATATCGTGAATTGTAGCTGTTCCTGCACCAATATTACCACCCGTCCATGTGAGGTTGTGAGGCAAATCAATATATTGCGAATAGCTTACTATGTGTAAACAGAAAATACAACATATGCATATACTAAAACTTTTCATAAACGGAGTATTATTGATTTATTACAATAGATTATTCCATATGCATTGGTTGTCCGGTAGATTCAAGTACGTTCCACCAAAATTCTCCTTCAATATTTATTTTTTTACGTTCTTGCGTTGCTGTTGGTATGGGAACTAGAGTAAAATATGAGTTCCAGTAGCCGACCAGAAAATCAGTTCGTCCTGCCATAGCAGCATGTACAGCTTTGTGTGTGAGTTGTGCACAAAATTTACTGTCGTTTGCATTGGCCGGAATACTTCTGATAATATAACTAGGGTCGATGTATTTAACGCTTATTTTCATATTTTTATGAGTAAAATAATTGGTGATTTTATTTTTCAAAAACACACCAATATCGTTATGAATAACATTTCCCGAGGCATCTTTAGTTATTCCTTCGTCTTTAAATAAATGCTGCCCCGTGCCTTCGGCAACTACCACTACAGCATGTTTCTTTTTTTGTAATCTTTTTTCCAGATGATTGAGAAATCCATTTTTTGTTTGTGGATTATCTAAACAGAAATCCATTTCAGGTACAAGCACAAAATTTACATCTGGTACAGCAAGTGCTGCATTTGCTGCAATAAAACCGGAATCTCTCCCCATAAGTTTAATGAGAGCAACTCCGTTTTGTGCACCTTTTGCCTCGTTGTGTGCATGCAGAATAATTTCCTGAGCTTCGGCAAATGCAGATTCAAAACCAAAAGATTTTTCTATGAAATTTATATCATTGTCGATAGTTTTGGGAATGCCGGTAATACAAATATTAAGACCTCTTTTTTCAATTTCTTGTTGAATTTCGTGTGCACCTTTTAATGTGCCGTCGCCACCAACGCAAAATAAAATATTTATATTGTGCCGTTCCAGCGTATTAACAATTGCGTCAACCGGTTGGTCGCCTCGTGAGGAACCGAGCATAGAACCGCCAGTCTTATGTATATCATCAACAATTTCGGGGTCGAGTTCGATAAAGGGCAATTCATTTGCCGGATTAAGACCCGCGTATCCGTATTGCACCCCAAATATTTTTTGCACCCCATATCGTTTCCAAAGTTGGTTTACTAATCCTCTGATAACGTTGTTCAGACCAGGACACATGCCACCGCAGGTAACAATTGCAGCTTTTGTTTTTGCCGGTTCAAAATATAAAAATTCTTTTGGTCCGGGACGTTCAAAAGAAAGTGTCGTATTGTGTTCTTTGAAATCTTTCTGAACCTGATGTAAAGATGTGGAATATAAAATCCGCTTGCCATCTTCTATGTAGTCAAAAATGCCATCACCTTCTATTTTTGAGAGAATAAGTGGGTTTTTGATGGTACATTTTCCGAGTCGTTTAATATTTAAATCTGTGTTTTTCATACTTTAAGTGAATTGAATATTGTTTTACAAAAATACTCCCACGTGTATAATTGTTTTTGTTGTTTTATATTACTTACAAACTCATCAGTGCGGTCGTGAGTAAAAAAATCGTCGAGTGCTTCGGCAATATCATTTGGATTTTTTTCGCATACATAGCCAACTTTTTTGTGCGGTACAATTTCTGAAAGTCCGCCTACATTGGTTACTAACATTGGTTTTTCAAAATGATAAGCTATTTGCGTTATGCCACTTTGTGTAGCAGAATGATATGTTTGAGCTATAATATCAGCCGCTGAGAAATATAAGTGAACCTTGTCTTGTGGAATAAAAGAATTGTGTATAGTAACCGTATCTTCCAGTGAGTATTTCTTTATTAAATCAGTATATTTTTTTTCGGAATCATAAAATTCTCCGGCAATAAGTATATGAGTATCGGGTGTTTGTAATTGAGCACAGGCTTCTATTAATAAATCAAGACCTTTGTATGCACGAACTAATCCAAAAAATAAAATATATTTTTTGTCAGGATTTAAGTGTAATGTTTTGCAGGCTTCTTGTTTTGAAATTGTGGTTCCGAAATTATCATATAAAGGGTGTGGTGTTTCAATAATTTTTATTGATTTATGCTGTTCTCTTATATCCTGAGCAACTGTATGAGACATTGCAACTGCAGAGGTGCATTTTTTTATAAAAAATCTGTTAAGAGTATTTTCTCCCGGTTTGGGTTCGTGGGAGACAAAGTTATGACAAATACCTATAATATGTGTTTTGTGTTTTTTGCCTATGCTGTTAGCAATAGAACCAAGAGCAGGAGCAAAAAACGGCATCCAGTATTGAATAAAAACAACGTCAGGTTTTTGTTCTCTTATATATTTTGCCGTTTGAAACCAAGTAAGAGGATTTGTTGAATTAATAGATGCGTATATGGGAATTTTTGTCAAGTCTTTTGTAGGGGCATATTGCGTTTTTCCGGGAAAAAAAACGGATGGGTATTGTAAAGAAAAACTAATAATAGACGCATCATGACCCAAAGAAATTAATTCTTTAGTAAAACGTTCGTTAAAATCTGCTATACCTCCACGGAGTGGATGTGCAGGACCAATTGAGATAATCTTCATAATTAGGAAAGATTTATTGTTTTGTCGCAATTATATTGATTCCTTTCAGACGATGAACGAGAAACAAGTTCAGCTATAAAACCCGTTAAAAACAATTGACTCCCAAATAAAAAACAAATAATACCGAGAAAAAACAAGGGTCGTTGTGTCATATTGTAATGTCCTTCAATTACTTTTTCGTATGAAAGGTAAATAAGAATAATAAATCCAATTGTAAAACTTATAGTTCCTATGGAACCAAACAAATGCATAGGACGTTTACTGAATTTTGAAATAAAAATTACTGATAATAAATCTAAAGGGCCGCGAATAAAGCGTTCTATACCAAATTTTGTAGTTCCGTATTTGCGCTCTTGATGTTGTACAACTTTTTCGCCGATTTTTTTAAAACCTGACCATTTTGCCAGAACAGGTATGTAGCGATGCATATCTCCATATACTTCAATATTTTTTATTACTTTATGTTTATATGCTTTGAGACCGCAGTTAAAATCATGAAGTTTTATACCACTCATAAAACGAACAGTGAAGTTGTAAATTTTGCTTGGTATGTTTTTGGTGAGAATCGGATCGTGTCTTTTCTTTTTCCATCCCGAAACTAAATCATAATCTTCTTCGATTATCATGTTATATAGTTCGGGAATTTCTTCCGGGCTATCTTGCAAGTCTGCATCCATAGTAACAACAACGTCTCCCTGAGCAACTTCAAATCCTTTTTGCAAGCCTGCTGCTTTTCCGTAATTGCGTTGAAATTTTATGCCCTTAATGTATGTCTGTGTGTGGCACAATTCTTCTATTATAGACCATGAAGTATCTGTACTACCATCGTCTATCATAATTATTTCATATGTGAAATAATGTTCAGACATTATGCGGTTTATCCAGGTTGTTAACTCAACAATGGATTCTTCCTCATTAAATAATGGTATTATAATTGATATTTGCATGTTCAATAATATATAATAACAAATGTATATGTTTTTGCTTGTATAGACAACGAAATAAAATATTATTTATCGGCACATAATTTTTTTTAATAAAAATACGTAACTTTTTAGGAATATGAAAAAAAATATGTAGTTTTGCATCTGGGTAAGTCTTACACGACCAGCTCCTGTCGAACTCCCCCAGGTCAGGAACGAAGCAAGGGTAGACGGTTGTAGCGGTGCGATGTAAGTAGCTTACCCTTTTTTTGTGCAATTTTTTGAATTATTATACATGGCTGATTTTGTTAAATTATACAATGAAAATCCTAACGAACGTATTGTTCGTCAGGTTGTTGCTGTTTTGCAAAAAGGTGGGGTAATTATTTATCCTACAGATACAGTGTATGGAATTGGGTGTGATATATCTAATCCAAAAGCTGTTGAACGTATTGCACGTATAAAGGGCGTGAGGTTAGAAAAATCAAATTTTTCTTTTATATGTTATGATTTGAGCCATTTGTCTGATTTTACCAAAAATATTGATAATCCGACATATAAGATGATGAAGCACAATACGCCGGGGGCATTTACTTTTATTTTGCGTGCGAATTCAAATGTTCCTAAATTATTTAAATCAAAGAAAAAAACAGTGGGAATTCGTATTCCTGATAATAATATTTGTCGCGAAATTGTGCGTGTGCTTGGAAATCCTATTCTTACAACTTCGGTGAAAAATGATGATGAGATTGTTGAATATACAACTGATCCTGAATTAATTAAAGAAGATTATGATAATTTGGTTGATCTCGTAATTGATGGCGGGGTTGGTAATAATGTGCCGTCTACAGTTGTTGATTGCTCTGATGAAAGCGAATATGTTATTTTGCGTCAGGGGATTGGCGAGTTGGAGGTCTAAATCTAAGATTATTGTTTGTTGTATAATTATTGAGCGGAGAATATAAAAGCTTAGTGTAGATAGCTATACGGTGCACTAACAATTGAATGTTTGTATGTTTTTTTATTCACAATATGTTGCAAGACTTTTGTATGAATCGTGCGAAATGAATGAACTGAGTTCTTGTGTGGGGGTGCTGTACAAATTATCTATTTCTTTATTAATCAGTCCTTTTGAGTGTAGTTCGCATAAAGAGGCTTTAATTTCTGTATAAGAATATACTTGTGATGTTCCATGAGGTTGTTTGTTAAATGGATACAGAAAGGTTTGATTGTTGTGTTCTACTATTAAAAAAGTATCAGTTCCTAATAAAAATGTTGTACAATCATATGAGGTTTTTTCATAATTATATGTGCATATCAACAGGGAATCTTTTTGCGTATATGTACCTTTTTCATGAAACGGAATTTTGTCATCTTTTGATGATATATGTGAAAATTCGTTATCTTTATGAAGTGTAATGGTAAATTCTGAAAATGCTGTTTTCCTTGTGAAGGTAACTGAGTCTTGGTGACTACATGAAATACCAGATAGTGTAATGAAACACAAAAAAATATAGTTTTTCATAAAATGATTTTTGTTTCAAAGATATTATAAATTCCGTGTATGTGTGTGAATAATATATATTAAATTAATAGTTTTGTATAACTTTGGATATAATTGTATTAAGTTAATTGTAGATTTATAAAGTATGAAAAGATTTATATATATATGTGTAATAATATGTTTGGGTGCTTGTGAAGTTGAATATACACCCCATAATTATAGCACTGCTGAGCAATATAGTTATACATATACCTCGTATGGGTTTCGTGAAATCATACAACGTAATCAAGCTTTACAAATTGTAGAAAAGCGCATAGTTGATACAGTACGAGAAAATCTTATACGTATTACTATATATGATAATACTGAGGAGATTATTCAGAAAAAATATGTATCTCTTAATGAAGATGGAGTAGCTGTTTCGCAAACTGATAGTGTTGCTGATGACGAACATATTATTGCGGAATATACGTATGAATACAATGAGGATGGATATATCATAAAAACTGAAATTTCCGGTATAATTTATAGCGATGATATGTTTCAAACAGTTTCGAAACATGTAGAAAAAAGCATAGAATACATAGTCGAAAATGGAAATGTAATTGAAGAAATGCATGAAAAATCTATATTGAGAGATGATGAGGTGTTGTTTACCGAAAGGAAAGAGTATGTGTATACATATTTAAAATATGATAATACACATGGTATACAGGGTTTTCAACAACCATTTTATGGTGAATATAACGAGAAGTTGCTTTCAACAGCTGATTATGCGTATTATACAAATAACACATTACAAAAAAGTGGAACCTATACCTATTCTTATGAGGAAGAAAAATCACGTATTGTAAAACAAAAAAAAGTAAACCGCCCCGATGGTGAGAATGATATATATACGGTAATGACAGTGTATTCTATAATTGAGTAAATATGTATACAAATTGTGACAGAGAGTGCTTATGTGAGTCTGTTGAATATGTTCAACAGTATTTTTCGCATGTGCCCCGTGTTGGTATTATTTTAGGAAGTGGATTGTCTTCATTATCTCATTTTATACAAGATAGTGTTCACATTCCCTATGCTGATATTCCCTATTTTTCACAATCTACAGTTGAAGGTCATCCGGGAAATTTATTGTGCGGATTTATAGCCGGAATACCAGTAGTCGTTATGCAGGGACGTTTCCATTATTACGAAGGATATTCAATGCAAGAGGTTGTGTATCCGGTACGAATGATGAAAGAAATGGGTATAGAGTATTTATTTGTATCTAATGCTACGGGTGGTTTGAATCCTGAATATCGTACCGGTGATCTTATGATTATAACTGATCATATAAATGCTTTTCCGGAACATCCATTGCGGGGACCTAATATTGATGAGTATGGGGAACGGTTCCCTGATATGAGTGAGACTTATAATAGGGAATTGAGAGAAAAAGCAGGTGAGATTGCTCAAAAACATAATATTCCGGTACATACCGGTATATATATCGGCAGTAGCGGACCGTCTTTGGAAACGCCGGCAGAGTATCGTATGTTTCGTATTTGGGGTGCAGATGTTACCGGTATGTCTACCGTGCCGGAAGTGATAGTTGCTCATCATGCAGGCATTAAAGTGTTGGGCATGTCGGTAGTTACCAATGAAAGTAAAGATGCTGAACAGGGTATGAAAACAAGTCATGCTGATGTGCAAAAAAATGCAGAGCTCTCAGGTCCACGAATGCAAAAAATAATGTATGAATTAATTAAAGAGTTATAAATGTTGGGTGAGTTAGGAATTGATGGGGTATATGTTATTCATGCCAAAAATGGGTATGAGTTGCAAGAGAAATATGTACAAAAACTATTTGCAGATTTACGTATAGATTTTGAGTTTGCTTCTGATGGTGATGTGAGTTCTTTTTCAACCTTAGATGTGCATTCATATTTTGTAGATTCTATTTTTACTCGACTTAAGGAAACCACTATATCGTGTACGTTAAATCATTTACTGGCTTACGAGAAAATTCAGCAACGAGGTCATAATCTCGCACTTATTTTTGAAGACGACCCGGTGTTTATTGGCGATTTTTACAAAAAAATGAAACGCGTAATTCGTGAGGCTCAGACTTTAGAACCAGGGTTTATTATTTCTCTTGAAGGTACAACATTAAAGTACCCTTCGATATGGGATACTAAAAAAGGTACATATTTATATAAAGCACTAAAAGGACGTTGTGCCGGTGCATATGTTATCGATAAAAAAGCGGTACATGATGTTGTTGAATTTTTGCATACGTATACATGTTCTGATCCTATAGATATTTGGCATAATATTTTAATTGAAAAAAATATTATTGATATGTATTGGGCTCACCCTGTTTTGGTAGAGCAAGCCTCTCATAATGGTCTTATGAGTTCTCTTATATCGACCAGAGTAAGTAGTAACAGAAGACGGATAGCTTGGGTATTGCAAAAAATGCTTAAATATTTTTTCCGACGCTTGTTTCCTCGCAAAGAAATTGTTAAAAATTAAATATCAGCTTATTTTTCCTTTCCAAATTATAGGTAACTCTGCGGGGATTTTTGGTTTTTCTGCAAAAATGCCATAAACCGAAGAGCCGCTTCCGGACATTGCTGCGTAGAGAGCTCCGTGTTTATACATGTTTGATGTTATATTTGCGATTTTCGGATGCTGTGGAAAAACGGATTGTTCGAAATCATTATGAATAGTATGTTTCCATTGCGAAATATCCTGAGATAAGAGTTCAGAAAGTTGTGTGTCCGGTTTTTGGGGTTTTACCTGAGCATATGCCTCCGCTGTGCTTACATGTATTCCCGGATTAGCTATAACCAACCAATAACCGGATAATTGTACTGTAACTTCAGAAAATTCATCACCTCGTCCTTTTCCACAGAGTGGTTGGGAGTGTAAGAAAAACGGACAATCACTGCCTATTGATAGTGCCAATTTATGTATTTTCTCTTCTGAAATGGGTAAGTTATAATGTGTTTGTAATGATTGTAGCATGAAAGCACCGTCTGCAGAACCGCCACCGAGTCCGGCACCCATGGGAATGTGTTTTTGCAGATGAATGTGTACCGGCGGAATGTCAAACAAAGAATGAAGTATCTGCCACGCTCGTGTACAGGTGTTGTTTTCAGTATTGCCTTCAATTTCAATTCCGCTGGTTTCAAATATGAGACTTGAGGATTCTATCCATTCTAATGAATCGTACAAATCTGTAACAGGATAAAAGACTGATTCAATATTGTGAAATCCGTCCGGTCTTTTTTCAATAATCCGAAGACCAATATTAATTTTTGCGTGTGGAAAACAAATCATAATTTATTCTATATCAAAGTCAAAAGCTTTTCGTAAGGTGTCAATTTTAGCATTAATTTTTTTGAGATGATTGTATCGTTCTTCGGGATTTTGAGGTTTTTTTACTTCTTCTTTAATTTCGGGAAGAATGGTTTCAAATGTTATATGTTTGAGATTTGTGTTGTATCTTGTGTTGAGTTGATATATAATCACTTCTTGTAAACGGGGTAAAATATCTTGTTTGAATGTTGTTTCCTGAGTTGCTGCTGCAAGATATATATATATAATATTGTTTTCAATTGTGAATGTGCAATGTTGTAATATAGGATACAGAGAGGGCTTACCTTTAAAATTGTCAATTGCAGGTTCCCATATTTCAGTTAATTGTTCGAGGGTGATAGCAGTAGAATTTTCTGGTACTGGTTCAGTTGGTTCTACCGGTTCAGTTTGTCCTATCGGTTCAGTTTGTCCTATCGGTTCAGTTTGTTTTGTGTTTTCCGGTTTTGTTTGCGAAAGTAAATCTTTAAATGATTTAGTTGCTACCGAAGGGGGCTGATTGTGAGATGATTTTTTTGATGAATCGGGGTGTGATGCTGTTTTGTTTGTGTGTGTGTGGTGAGTTGCGTGTGTATCTGTTTTTTTCTCTGTATTATCAATTTCTGTATTTAGTTCAGAGCTTTTTTTTTTAGTATGGTAGAGAATTGCAACAGAGCCAACTCCAGGTGTAGTCTTTTATTAATGCTTGATTTATAGTTAATATCAAATCTATTTGCTAAATCCAATGCTTTTATTAAAAATTCTACCGAACACTGTGCTGCTTGTTCTAGATATCGCTCGCGTATACTTTCGCCTACTTCCAAAAGTTGAGCTGTTTGTGCATCTTTGCACACAAGAATATCTCTGAAGTGACCACTCAGACCAATAAGGAAGTTATGACTGTCGAAGCCTTTATCGAGAATTTCATCAAAGAGTACGAGGGCTGATGCATAATCTTCGTGGAGGAAATAATCGGTAATTTTAAAAAAGTATTCGTAATCGAGAACGTTGAGGTTTTCAATTGTTTGCTGGTACGTAACTTTTTCTCCCGAAAAGCTTACTATTTGGTCAAAAATGGAGAGAGCATCACGCATTCCACCGTCTGATTTGAGTGCAATTACGTTAAGTGCTTCTTTTTCATATTCAATGCCTTCTTTTTCGGCAACAGAAACAAGATGGTCTACTGCATCTTCTGCCTTAATTCGTTGAAAGTCGAAAATCTGGCAACGCGATAAAATTGTAGGTAAAATTTTGTGTTTTTCGGTAGTCGCTAATATAAAAATTGCATGTTTTGGTGGTTCTTCCAATGTTTTGAGAAACGCATTAAATGCAGATGCAGATAACATATGCACCTCGTCAATTATATATATGCTGTAGTTGCCTATTTGGGGTGGTATGCGAACTTGTTCTATAAGAGAACGAATATCTTCTACTGAGTTGTTTGATGCAGCATCAAGTTCGTGAATATTGAATGATGCAGATTCATTAAAAGCTTTGCATGAATCGCATTCGTCGCATGCTTCAATTTCCTGTGTTAAATTTTGACAATTGATAGTTTTTGCAAAAATTCTTGCACAGGTTGTTTTTCCAACGCCTCGTGGTCCGCAAAATAAATATGCTTGCCCAAGGTGATTAGATGCTATGGAGTTTTTCAGAGTTGTGGTAATAGACGATTGACCTATAACGGTATCAAAGGTTGTAGGTCTATATTTTCGGGCTGATACTATAAAGTTTTCCATAACACGACAAAAATATATGAATAAAATGAATCAAACAAATATCGCTCTGTAAATTATTTATGGATGTATGGTATTTTTTTGTTGAATAGTGAGTGGGGCATATTGTAAAAACTGTAACTGTGCATATTTAACGTTTTGTAGTTGAAGTTTTTATTTAAGGAAATATGTCAGAGAAATTTCTGAACCTCCTTTTGTGTTGCGTGTTGCCAAATCTGAAATTATAAAATCGTATGTAAAAGTTAATGACATCACACTATAATAATCAAGTCTCAGGTATGAGGTTATACAGTTATTAACTGTATAATATCCGCCTATACGAAAGTATGAATTTTTGTAAAATCCTGTGTATTTTGAATTCAATCCAAATTTAATTTTTGAATATCCACCAATTGTTATGTTATTTTGATAATCCTGATTTTCTATAATAACTGAGGGGTGGTATGTTAATTGGGAATTCTGCCATTGCAGTAAATCTATATCTATAATGCCTGTCCATCTGATTGGAACAATTGTTTTTTCTATATATTGAGTATATTTTGGTCGAGATAAGTGGTATGCTCCAACACCTATGTCAATATTGTATTTATTATTATTTGTATATTTCCATATCCATCCGGCTGATACATCAAGGTATTGAATATCATCAAAATGTTCTTCACCACTTGCTAATGATGTGTTTATTTCTAAGCCATCGTACTGACTGTTCCAGGTTTGATTTTCGAGGTCTATAAATTTTTGTGTCCAACTTAGTTGTATACCAAATCCAAGGGTATTGTTTTTATTTAAATTGGTTTGTAAAGAAAAAGAACTGTTTATTTGATTGGTACTGTAATTATTAATACCTGTTTGGTCTTTTAAAAATTGTATACCCAATCCGTATGTATTTAAAATAGTAGCATCAATTGATGCTGCGTAAGTTTTGTACGGAGAACCGACAATGTGTTTCCATTGATTTTTGTATTGAAGAATTCCTCTTGCGTGTCCTTTGAAATTTCCGGTTAACGCGGGATTTATAAGCATGTCAGATTGTTCATGCTGGGCAAAGCTAATGTCTTGTCCGAAACATTTTGTAATACTGTATATTACAATAAACATACTATAAAGTAGTTTTTTCATCGTATAAGGTTAATGTTTCCTGTTTTGTGAATATGTTCTTTTGCGTATGAAGCTGTAGCTTTTATTGAATATGGATATACACCTGTTGGCATGTTGTTTCCTTTGTAGGTGCCATCCCATCCGTATTGTAACTTGTCTGATGTAAATATTGCGGTACCCCAGCGGTTATATATTATAAATTCAACATTCTCCACATTTCTGCCAACAGCACGCAGAACATCATTGTGGTTGTCATTATTTGGTGAAAATGCTGAAGGAACTTCTAAATATGGAATATCATATATGCTGATAGTTTTAGCTGTAGAGTCTGTGCATCCAAAATTATTACGAGCCCATAGCGTAACTCTGTAATTTGTTAAATTATGATAGGTGTATTCAATTGGCAATTCTTTCTCATTACCACTTTGGAAAATTTTCTCATTATTAGTTTTAAATTGCCAATAATAATCAACAGATATACTTTCGTGTGTAATATTATCAATACTGGTATTTGTAAATGTTACAGTAAAGTCATTTGGTTCCATAGTGTAGGTGAAATCAGCAGCAGGGTATTCAGCTACTTCAATAATAATAGATGTTTTGGAACGCTGCTGGTCAGAGTCAAAGACGGTAACAGTATATTTTTGAGTTGTTTCCGGAGCAATACATATAGTACTGTCAGTGGTTAATTCATCATTCCATATATATGTGTATGGGGGTGTTCCGTTGTGTACTTGTGCTGAAAGTTTTACCGAATCTCCTACACAGATTCGTGTGTGTGTTGCCGTAAGAGAAATTGATATGTATTCAGTTTGTTCTGTGTATGTGCTTGATGACGCTTGTGAGAAGCTTATACTTATAATTTGAAGAATAAAAAAATATATGTAAAACTGTTTTTTTTCCATAGTTGCATGTTCTTGTTGCAAATATAACAAAAAACAATTGACACAAAAGTACATATAAATATATTTTCATATGCTATCTAAATATGTGTATATGAGTAATATTTAGTATTATTATATGCATACAAATAATATATGTTTTGCGTTATTCTATAATACAATCATTTTCAACATGTATATAATACCCCTTATCGCTTTTTAAGGTATCGAGAGTGCTGAGAGGATTGTTGTGCTCATAAAATTTCTCAAAATCTTTTATCATAATTAATTCGTTTGGTAATTCTTCAAGATTATATTGTACAGGGTGAAAACCGATAAGATTCCAACCTTTTTTAACATATATATTGTGATTTGTTGTATCTGAATATGAGCCTTCAAAGCTTATGCTTGTTGGCGTGTTTATATATATTATATATCCCTCATCTATAGAAACAGTGTCTAAACTTTGTAATTCTTCGGTGTGATTTTTTTTATAGAATCCCTCATCGTTTTTTATAATAGAATAGTCTACAGACGAAAAAATACTAGCAATATGTGCATCAGTTGGTTCAATTGAGAATGAGATTAAATTCCATCCTTGTTCTAATGATAATGTCTGCTGAGTAGTAGATTGAGAGCAGTATGTAGACCAATCGGGCATTTCGTCTAAAGTAATAGCGTAGTCGCTGTTAAACATATCTGTCCATAATGATACATCATTGTATTCCGAACTACGTGTAAAATCGCCGTACCATGGCATATACCATGACCATGCAGCTCCGTCTTCAACCAAGCTTGTGGGAGAGGGGAATGAGCCACATTCGGACAAAGAAATCATTTTGGTTCCGTCATATACATTGTTTGTGTTGTTAAATTCCATAATTTGCGAACTGTGGTCTCCGTCTTTGTAGATATCTCTCCCGATAATGTCTACATATTCATCGCCCGGATACCAATCGGGACTTTCGCCTCCCTGATGGGTCCATACCCAAATCAAATTATTTAATCCGTGATAATTTACCAAGCGGTCATACATTACGAGCCATAATTCTTTGCAGGCTTCTGCACCCTGAGCTCCCCACCAAAACCATCCACCGGAAGCTTCATGGAGTGGTCGCCAGATTATGGGTACGCCTTGCTCCTGAAGATATAAAAACTCCTGAGCCACAAAGTCAATATCATCAATCATTGCTGCATATTCGGGAGAATTTGGTTCGAAAATTTTGTTAACGTTGAAATTGGTTTCGTCGGTATAAAAAGCTTCTGTGTTTCGCGACGGGTCTCTCCAGTGCCAGCACATTACCGGTATACCATTTTTGTTGTACCATGCTTCGGCATCATTTCGTGGTGTGTGATCATCATACCAGGTATATCCTCTGTCGCTTTGCATGAAATCTATACCTAAAACTACTGGTTCCTTTCCTACATTTTCTAACAACCAGTCAGATTCGTCCATGCTCTCAAGAGTCATAACGCCGGTGAGAATATGTTTGCCGTAGTTGTCAAGCAAAAAGTTGTATAAACAGCTTGTTTCGGGAGTTGGTGAGGGGGCATTGAGTGTTTGGGTAATGTTGAATCGTGACGATGCATCTACTTCTCTCATTTCTATATAATCAACATGTATCCATCCCCAATTTGGTGTTATTTCTATAGTATGGCTTCCTGCCGCTAAATTAACAAACGAGGACACTTTGAGTTCGGTATATTCAGTATTTTCTTCTAATGAAAAGGTTACCGAATTACCATTTATTACAAAATTCTGTTCTTTATACCCGTTTGGTGCAGCAACAGACAAGTAAAAATCATAATAAGCAGAGTGTTCAGTTGTGAAGGCGATTGATATGGAACCTTCCTGCGTTGCAACATATTGACCGTTAGAACAAGATGCGTCAGAAACTGTTGTAGCTCCTCCACTGAGTGTGCCTGATTCTGCTTCAAAGCGAGTTGTTTGTGCTTGCGAAAAAAACTGAAGAATCAGAATGATTACTGTTGTAAGAAAAAATTGTTTCATGACAGAGATTTTTTTGTAAATTAAGAGGATACAGAATATAAACGTATAATGGGATAATTATTTTCGTTTCCATGAACGAAGAGTAACATAAAAGTTCCATATATGATTGTGTAATACGTATTCATTTTTAGTGATATCAACCATTCCAAGATTGTAACAAGTTCCCAGAGTTATAAATTTATGTTGAAAGGCACAACCAAAAACGGCACCTGCATTTGTGCGTTTGTATGTTATATCATTTGTGTCATCTGATTCAGAAAATTGGTACCAGGCAATAGTTTCTTCGTGAATTTCTCCGGTTACTTCTTTTATGTTTGAATAACCCGATAGGGAAAAGTTGAGGTATCCACCAGCTTCAATAATAATACGAGCAAATTCTGCTATACCAATTTTGATTGATGCAGTAAGCGGAACTTGAATGTTTTTAAAAATGTCTTCTCGGTAGAGCAACGTGTCGGCAAGTCTTTCAGTTTTGTTTACCCAACCCGTTGTGTTTAAAAGAAGACCGGAATTCAGACCAAAAAAACGTGTTGGTTCAATATGAATGGTCGGACCAATATGATATCCTGTATGTCTGCCAACAATAGTAAATCCTTCGGGATTTATTTCTTCTACCACTACAGAGGTATTAACTCCGGCACGAATACCCAAAAAAATATGTTTTTTCTGTGAATAACAGTATGTTGAGCCTAAAAGTAAAATGGCTAGTAGTATTTTTTTCATCTTGAAAAATTTTTAAAACCTATTCAAATATATAAAATTATTAGGTGATTTTCCTGTATATTGCATAATAAATTTTTTGGTATGAAGGAACGAATTACAGAATTACGAACAATACTGCACGAGCATAATTATAATTATTATGTATTACATACTCCAACGATTTCCGATCAGGAATTTGATGCCTTATTGTACGAGCTGGAAGATTTAGAAGCACAATATCCTGAATTATTTGACCCCAATTCGCCGACCCAACGAGTCGGAAATGATATAGATTTATCTTTTACACAGGAAAAGCATACCTATCCTATGCTTTCTTTGGCAAACACATATTCGTTTGAGGAAATTAAAGATTTTGATACACGCGTGAAAAAAGCTCTAGGTGTTGATTCTGTTTTGTATACCTGTGAGCTAAAATATGATGGTGCAGCTATTTCTCTTCAGTACCAAAACGGAGCTCTGCAACGGGCACTGACTCGCGGCGATGGAACCGTAGGGGATAATATTACGGCAAATGTAAAAACGATTCAAACTATACCGTTACGAATACATGCTGATAGTCCCGGTTTTTTCGAAATCCGTGGGGAAATTTGTATGCCTCGTGATAAATTTGATGAGTTTAATACTGAACGAGAAAAACGAGGAGAATCAAAATTCGCTAATCCGCGAAATGCGGCTGCCGGTTCCTTGAAATTGCATAATTCCAAAGTTACGGCACAGCGACCCTTAGTAGGTTTTATGTATCACATTCCGGCTCACCAGCCCGATGATTCGCATTTTACAAATTTGAAAATTGCACGAACCTGGGGATTTAATATTCCTGAACATGCAGTATTGTGCCGTACACTTGAAGAAATTGATGAGTACATTCAAGTATGGGATACAAAGCGGAAATCTCTGACGTATGATATTGATGGTATTGTTATAAAAGTAGATTCTATTGCTCAGC
>JAWOEL010000019.1:0-19905 GCA_046482735.1 Bacteroidales bacterium
CTCCGGATCTTTTACTTTCGATACCTCAGATATTATCCAGTTTATTTCTGCTTGCACATTCATAGCTTTTTATTTTCATTTACTATTCAAAGATACAATTTTTAAGCAATTAAAAACAAGTATTATTTTTCATAATAGAATAAACACAAGAAATACATTTTGCAAAAAGCGGGTTCCATCGCTACCGCAAATCTTTCAAAAAAAAATATATTAGATTTTAAATTACCGCTTTCTATAAAATCTTCTCTATACGAATCCGCAATAGCGAGAAACGAATATTCGTAAAAATTAATGGGGGAAAATGAAAAGGGTAACTCTCATAACAATAATACTAAATGTCTTTAACTAAGGGGAATCTCTGTTGTTCGTATTTGCATGGTAATTTGGGTAATACATTTTCAAAATTTTGTATCAAAAATCGTGTTATACAGACAAAACTCTGATCTTGTAATTCTATTTTATAATAATAAAAATATCGCCATGGTGCCGTGGTAATAAATCCACTATATTTTGAAGAACTTAAACCTACTTTTACAATTTTATCAATATTCTTAAAAAAAAACTCCTTCTTTTTTCCGTCTTTTAATATTATAACTTTTTCTCTCTTAAAATCGATAAATAACTTTTTCTTACTATCAGTTTTACAATAATTTATGTGTAATATTATATTTGGAACACTAAAGAAAAGTACCAAAAAAATAGTTAGCATGATTAAAAAAGTAGGAATATGCCCATCCCTATAAAACAACAGTATCATTAATATTCCCATTAAACAAAGAAATAATAATAAGAAAAGTATAATTTTAATACTTGGTTTTAAAAACTTCCAAAATGTAATTTTATACACATTCATTACCAATAATATTTACTCCAAAAGTTTCCTTTAGTTTTCGGATTAAAATAATTGTTCATTTTACTCTCTGCTTCAGCACCAGTTCTTGCAGCCTTTTCTATCCCCCGCTGCCACGAATCCTTTCGCGTGGCTCCAACTTAAAAGGCAATATACAAAATTATCGTATAATAATTATATCATTTACATATCCATTTTTACCGGTATAATCACGAGCACTGCTATATAAATATTCTTCGGGTCTAAAAACAATACCTTCTTCAACAGGATTATTATGTATATAATGTGATTTATCAAAAACCACTTTATGAGTCTATAACTCTATTGGTTTGTTGTCATGCCGCCAAAATAGATATTTCGAGGTATTTGACGTTTTCTGTGCTGCTTTTTGGAATTGCTCAAGCAACCACTCTTTGCGACTTTCTCTCTGATTTTCTTGTATTGCTTTGCCTACGTTCCTTGACGTAAACCGTTTAAAATCTCCAAGTAAAATTTCCGGTTTTGTTCCTTGAATACTTCTAAACATCAAATGAACATGATTTGTCATAATACTCCATGCAAAAAGTTCCATTCCTTTTTTTTGCCGGCAAAAATGTAATGATTCAATAAGTATGCTTATATTCATTACGTGTACATACATCAAGCCATTCAACAACAGCAAATGATACAAAATACACCCCGACTGGATTACGAAATGTATAGTTGCGACTCATAAATAATAATTTGGTTATGAACAAATATAGAAAATATTTTCTTAATTATTGCATACCACGCGAAAGGATTCGCGCCTTTACTTTGTAATTTCAATAATAACTATTATTTTTAAAAGAGAAGTAGAGGTGAACTATGATTCGAGCTAAGTTCTCTAGACTTATCTGCCGCATTAGTCCTCTACATTCTCTTTTTCGTTGAATTGCTTCAAATAGAATAATAGATTTTTAGATCTAATAAAGGCTGTAAAGAAATTCAACAATTTTACTTAATTATTTAATAAACAAAGTTATGAAAAATTATGATTTATTTATTGGTATTGATGTTTCAAAATTAACATTAGACATTACCGGCATTGACAATGACAATGTTGTTAAAATTAAGCATTCTGTTATTACAAATAACATGAATGAAATTAAAAAGTATTTTATTAAAATACGTAAAACTCATGGCTCAAATATTATTGTAGGCTTTGAAAATACTGGGATTTATAGTATGATAATTGTTGCGGTTCTTTATGAATTATGTATTGATTTCAGTCAATTACCGTCACTTGAAATTAGCCGTTCAAAAGGTATTAGTAGAGGTAAAAGTGATAAAATTGATGCGTTACAGATAGCTCATTATTTATTAAGTCACAGATTTAAAATTAAGCTTTCAGACGTTACTGATAATACTATTGCAGAAATGAAACTGCTTTATACTCATCGAGATAAAATAATTAAATCAATATCTCAATATCAAAAAGAATATGAAAACAAAAACTTTTTACCCAAAGAGATTCAAAAAGATTTAATTAAATCAACAAATAGTATTTTGAAAAATTTAAATGCAAATTTGAAAAAAATTGAAGAACGTTTAACCACAATTATTAAAGAAGATCCTGTCATTGAAAAAAACTTTAACCTTATTTCTACTATTCCTGGCATAGGAAAACAAACAGCGATTTATTTATTGTTGGTAACCAAAAATTTCACAGCTTTTAATAATGCTAGACAATTAGCTTGTTATGCAGGAATAGCCCCTTTTCCGTATCAATCTGGCAGTAGTATAAATGGTCGTACCAAAGTAAATAATTTAGCAGACAAGAAACTTAAAAGTCTATTAAATATGTGTGCCTTAAGTGCAAATAAATATGATTTTGAATTGAAACAATATTATGAAAAAAAAGTAAATGAGGGAAAAAACAAAATGTTAGTATTAAACAATATTAGAAACAAATTATTAACCAGAGTTTTTGCAGTTATTAATAGACAACAACCATATGTAAATCTTAAAAAATATGCAGCTTAAATTTTCATGAATATATTTGTTTTTTACGATAGAATGCGGCAGCGGGGGTAATTACGGACAATCATATAAATAAAATATTACAAATGATTTTTTTTCATATTCATTGTTTTTCTTTTCTCTTCAATCTTCGATTTAAGACAACGATAAATAGATGAAATGATATTCCTATAGATATTAACAATCTAAAATAAGGATACATATATTTATACATGTTAAATTCAGTCTCTCCTTTCTTTTTCGGCAATGCATTCATTCCCCTAAAAGGCAATGTCCATGCACTTATAGAATCAATCTTATTCTCATCAAACTCCTCTTCAAGATACTTTATAGCATTTGATTTGGTAATTGAAGCCTCAATAGAATCATGCACAACACCCTTATAACTGATATAACCACTGCTATGATGCACCCCTACTCTAAATTGTCCATGTTTATATTCTTTAAAAATAAAATATCCATTTACATATTCATTCCTATGTTTAAACACACGATATGAATTTCTCGTTTGTACAATAATGGCAAAAACTGCAAAAAAGAAACCCAAAAAAGAAATTATCCTCAGCAAAGCAAACCATTTACTATGTCTCATATCTATTAACCATTAATTATTCTCATCACAAGCATTCCCAATACATCCAAGTTCCATGTCTTCAAAAACAGGAATGGAACCACTTACCCCCGCTGCCGCACGAATCCTTTCGCGTGGCTCCAACTTAAAAAGCAATATACACATTTATTTTATAATAATTATATCATTTACATATCCTTTTTTACCGGTATAATCACGAGCACTGCTATATTAATATTCTTCGGGTCTAAAAACAACACCTTCTTTTCAAAAGGATAAATATGTATATACTGACATTTTTCAAATAGTGCTTTTTTATCAATAAATCCCGTTTTTTTTCACCATGAATACCTCCCAATCACAACACACACACCGATAAAACGATAAGAATAAGACCAAATATTCCGGCAAAAATATCAATAATAACTACCTTTTTCCCTTTATCCTGCGAAAGCATACCCGACACCCATGTCTGAAATTTTTGATAATCAACAATAAACACAATTGCTTTTACCGCAGTAGCGGAAAACAAGAGGGTAATTACTATTGAATACTGAATGTCGGTGGTGAGTTCCTTATACCAGGTGAAAGCAACGAGACAAATTCCCGCAATGGCAACGGGAATAATCCATGAAGGACGTTTTTTTGAATATGTTTTAGCAAGAAATGCGTTCTCATCCCATGGTAACACGTGCATATAAAAAGGTTTCAGAAAGGCTGCCAATCCAAAACAAATACCTACAATTTGAAAATAGTTCATTTGTGTAAAGCTTTGCGATATGTTCAGTTTTAAAATTTCTCCAAAAATAAAAAAAGCATTCCTTTCGAAATGCTTTTTCTATATGTAAACCATTACAGTTTATATTAAAACAAACTAACATCTACAAAATCATTTGTTCGATTGGACACACCAAAATACCTTCGGCACCGGCGTCTTTTACTTTTTCTATAATATCCCAAAACTCATCTTCATGAATAACTGAATGAATAGAACTCCATCCCTCCTCTTTAAGCGGAGTAATAGTAGGACTTTTCATACCGGGCAATAATTGTGTTACCGTATCTAAAGCATAATGCGGAACATTCATTAAAATATATTTATAGTTTTGTGCTTTATATACCGCATCAATACGTAACAACCATTTATTAAGCAATTCTATTTTTTCATGGCTCAGGTTTTTATTACCAATAAGAGCAGATTCTGACTTATAAATAACTTCTACTTCTTTCAAACCATTACTCAATAAGGTGCCACCGGTACTTACCAAATCGCAAATAGCATCGGTTAAACCAATAGTAGGAGCAATTTCGACCGAACCGCCAATCTCATGAATATGTGCGTTAACGCCCTCGCTTTTAAGATATTTACCTAAAATAGTCGGGTACGAAGTCGCAATTTTCTTTCCTTCCAATGATTGTATACCTGTATAATCGAAAGAATTAGGAACAGCAATAGAAAGACGACATTTTGAAAAACCAAGTTTTTTTATAACATTGACATCTTTGTCTTTTTCATCAATCTCATTCATGCCCAAAATACCAAAATCGGCAACACCATCAGCTACATATCCGGGTATATCATCGTCACGTAAAAACAAAATTTCCATAGGAAAATTAAATGCCTGAGTTTTAAGACTTGATGATTTCGATACGAATTTGATACCACAATTTTTTAGTAGCTCTATAGTTTTCTCACTTAATCGTCCTTTTTTCTGTATTGCTAATTTTATAACCGTTTGTTCCATTATTTTGTATTAAATTATTCTAATTTTATGCAAAGATGCAAAAAAATCCTATTTCACAAAAAAAGTTACGAACAGAACATTCGCAACTTTCTATATTTCATTCAACAATTACCTTTATACAAGTAATAAAAAAACGAGATACAGATATCACTACATACTGTTTTGAATACGATTATACAAAAGAAGCAAAAGCACATACAACAATAATCACCTCATAAACAATGCTTTGAAAAACAGTAAAAAAAATCATATGAGAATAGACTTGTAAAAAAAAGTTTCAGAGCAATTTTTATTCATTATATGCTATTTTTTTTAGATATTTGCCACAGATTAAACAAAAAAGTAAATACTATGTTTGAAAATTTATCGGATCGTTTAGAAAAGTCATTTAAACTTTTAAAAGGGCAAGGAAAAATAACAGAGATTAATGTAGCAGAAACCCTGAAAGATGTTCGCCGTGCACTGCTTGACGCCGATGTTAATTACAAAACAGCAAAACAATTTACCCAAACGGTAAAAGATAAAGCACTTGGTCAAAATGTACTTACCGCCGTAAAACCAGGCGAAATGATGACCAAAATAGTTCAAGATGAATTAGCTGAATTGATGGGAGGCGAAACAGCTGAACTAAATCTTACCGGTTCACCGACTATTATTCTTATGTCAGGTTTGCAAGGTTCGGGTAAAACAACGATGTCCGGGAAATTGGCACATATGCTGCAATTGAAAAACAGCAAAAAGCCCTTATTGATTGCCTGCGACGTATACCGACCGGCGGCGATTGAGCAGCTTCATGTTATAGGAGATCAAATTAATGTGCCGGTATTTTCAAATATAGATAATAAAGATCCGGTAGATATTGCCAAAAAAGGTGTTTCTGAAGCAAAAAGTCAGGGAAATGACGTTGTTATAATAGATACCGCAGGACGGTTGGCTATTGATGAGGAGATGATGAAAGAAATTTCAGCCATCAAACAAGCAGTAAATCCACAAGAAATATTATTTGTGGTAGACTCAATGACTGGTCAGGATGCGGTAAACACAGCAAAAGAATTCAACGATCAGCTCGACTTCAACGGTGTTGTTCTTACAAAATTAGATGGTGACACCCGCGGTGGTGCAGCCCTTTCTATTCGTTCGGTTGTTGAAAAGCCTATTAAATTTATAGGTACCGGCGAAAAAATGGATGCAATAGACGTTTTCCACCCCGATAGAATGGCAGGTCGTATATTAAATATGGGTGATGTCGTGTCTCTTGTAGAACGGGCACAAGAACAATTTGATGAAGATCAGGCACGGAAATTATCTAAAAAAATCTCCAAAAACCAGTTTAATTTTGAAGATTTTATGACGCAAATCCAACAGATTAAAAAAATGGGTAATCTGAAAGATTTGGCAAGTATGATTCCGGGTATGGGAAAAGCTCTTAAAAACATGGATATTGATGATGATGCATTTAAGGGAATAGAAGCTATAATTCAATCCATGACCCCCGAAGAACGCAACAATCCTGCTGTAATAAATGGATCGCGACGAAAACGAATAGCTGAAGGTAGTGGCACATCGGTGCAGGAAGTAAATAAATTGATTAAACAATTTAACGAAACAAAAAAAATGATGAAAATGATGTCGAGCGGAAAAGGTAAAAATATGATGCAAAACCTCATGCCCGGCATGTAAAATTCCAACACACATTAAAAAAACAAAACAATATATATATGAATTTGATTGAAGGAAAAAAAGTAAGCGAAACAGTAAAAGAAGAAATAGCTCACGAAGTTGAATACATAGTAAAAAATGGTGGAAAAAAACCACATTTAGCTGCAATTTTGGTTGGCAACGACGGTGGTAGCATTACATATGTTAACCACAAGGTAAAAGCGTGTGAGCAAGTTGGTTTCACCTCTACTTTACAAAGATATGAAGATACAGTAAGCGAAGAAGAATTATTAGCAAAAATAGCAGAATTTAATGCAAATGACGATATTGATGGTTTTATAGTTCAATTACCTTTACCAAAACATATAGACGAACAAAAAATAATTGAGGCTGTCGATCCTAAAAAAGACGTTGACGGTTTTCATCCGGTAAATGTGGGAAAAATGATGATTGGTCTCCCCTGCTTTAAATCAGCTACTCCGGCCGGAATTATGAAATTATTATCATATTATAATATTGAAACATCCGGAAAAAAATGTGTGGTAATCGGTAGAAGTAATATTGTCGGTAAACCTATGAGTGTTTTACTTTCTCAAAAAGGCTATCCCGGAGATTGTACCGTTACGGTTTGTCACAGTCGTACCAAGAATTTAGCAGAAGAATGCAAACAGGCTGATATTATAATAGCTGCACTCGGAAGTCCGGAATTTGTAACTGCTAATATGGTAAAAGACGGAGCCGTAGTTATAGATGTTGGAACAACACGCATACCTTCCGACAAAACAAAGTCCGGCTGGAAACTCAAAGGAGATGTAAAATTTGATGAAGTATCACCAAAATGCAGCTTCATTACTCCGGTTCCGGGAGGAGTTGGTCCTATGACAATTGTGTCATTATTACAAAACACGCTGAATGCTGCTAAAAATAAATAATATATGCATCATCACCCACATCAAAAAATTGATTATCATGCAATTATTCATGACGCATGGAATTCATATAATCCGAAACGATTTATTTCTTCAATTGAAGATTTAAGTGTAAATGTTTCAACAAATAAAGTATTTAAAGTTTATTTTGCTGACAATAGCTATATTATGGTTAAAGTTTCGAACTTCGGAACCTACGAAAACTTTAAAGAAGACCATGATATAATCAATGTTATGGCAAATAATTTGGAACAACCCTATGATTTATTTTTATCAAGTTCTCTTATAAAAGACAATCAAGTATATATTCATCGTTATGATGATCAATATATTGAAGTATGGCTTGTCTTTTATAGAGCTGTTCGCATAAAAGAATCATTACCCAAAAAATTAAATGCCTATCAAATTGAAAAATTAGGAAGTGAATTAGCAAAATTTCATAAAGTATGTGATTCTATGACGCCGGTTTTGCCACGTACTTCAAAAACTTTGCTAAAAGATGTGCTGGCTCTCCTTCGTAAATTGGAAAAACCCGATAGTGATATAAAGTTCAAAGGAAATAAAAAATTAATACAAGAACAATGCGAAACATTTATAAATAATTGTAATGACCTTAATTATCATCAGTTTACAGAAATACCGGTTTTTGTAGATTGGAACATTGGTAATTTTTCTGTTCGTGAGGATTGCTCTTTTTTTTCGCGATGGGACTATGACTGGTTTCGCACAAGTTCACGAGTACTCGATTTTTATTCATTTAGCCGTGTAGTTTCAGAAATCGGAGACAAAACAGATTTCAGCTACACCGCAAATCAACTCAATGAAAGTCGGTTTTTACTATTTCTGGAGTCATATCACAATATATTTCCTTTAACAGAAAAAGAAATATATTTCATGAAAGAGGCTTACCGTTTTTTTATTTTAAATTATGTTATTTACAAAGGTAGTTTTTTCTTTACCAAAAAATATGCAGAAAAATTACAACAAGAAGCCTTTGATATGTACCTTCCTTCTATAGATACACAATTTAATCCTGAATTAATTATTAAGCATTTAAATATTTAGCATATGGAAATAGAGGCAATTATTGAGCAATTGGGACATATGGCTGTACGATATGGTCCTAAATTATTGGGTGCAATTCTCTTTTTAATTATTGGTTTTAAAGTTATAAAATCTATGGTTAAAGGAACCGGGAGAATATTGGTAAAAAGCAATATAGACGAAACACTTCAACCTTTTATAAAAAGTATTGTAAGCATTTTACTCAAAATACTGTTAGTTATAAGTGTTTTGGGTATGGTTGGTGTAGAAATGACCTCATTTATCGCAATTCTCGGTGCAGCAGGTTTAGCTATAGGTATGGCTCTCTCCGGAACATTACAAAATTTTGCAGGTGGGGTTATTATTCTGATTATAAAACCATTTAAAGTTGGTGATTTTATTGAATCACAAGGACATATGGGCACTGTGCATGAAATTCAAATTTTCAATACTATTCTTAAAACTCCGGATAATAAAACAATTATTATTCCTAATGGAGGGTTGGCTACCTCTTCTGTAACAAATTTTTCGGCAGAAGAAAACAGACGTGTCGACTTCACATTTGGCATTGCCTATGGCGATAAATTTGAACAAGCAAAAGAGATATTACAAGGTCTTATCAACGAAGACGCTCGGATATTTAAAGACCCTGAGCCGGTAATTATTTTACACAGTCTGGGCGATAGTTCGGTAAACGTGGTTGTTCGTGTATGGTCAAAAACAAGTGATTATTGGGCAATTTATTTTGATATGAATCAAAAAGTATATACCGAATTTGCGAAAAAGGGTATTACAATACCTTTTCCACAAATGGATGTACATGTTCACAACAATTAAATACGCATCTCTCACATACAATAATTATATACCCACAAGCTGCTTTGAATAAAGCAGCTTGTGGATACTATATATTCAGTCTTCTATGTATTGTATACATAAACACTATATCATAAAATTATATTAAACCAGCATTAAAATACACTTTATTCTGCCACAAATATCATTTAACTTATTATTTTTGCATACAAACAAAAAAAACAAACTCATGAATATTGATGCTATTCTTACACAAAATCTGGCACAAGCTATACAAGAAATATACAAAACAGATATAGATTCGTCGACTATTCAAATTCAAGAAACACGAAAAGAATTTGAGGGTGACAAAACAATTGTCGTGTTTCCGTACGTAAAAATTGCTCGAAAGTCACCCGAACAAACAGGAACAGAAATAGGCGAATATTTGCAAAAAAAAGTTCCGGAAATACAAGCATTTAATGTCGTAAAAGGATTTTTAAATCTTTCTATATCTCCCGCATATTGGATTCAAACACTTGAGAACTCATTATCTCAAGGAAAAAAATATGGTTTTACACCAGTTCGTTCCGATGCACAAACTATTATGGTTGAGTATTCCTCTCCCAACACAAATAAACCTTTACACCTCGGACACATTCGCAACAATTTATTAGGATACTCAATTGCTCAAATTCTTTCTGCTAATGGCTATAACGTTATAAAAGCAAATTTAATAAACGACCGGGGAATTCATATTTGCAAATCTATGCTTGCCTGGAAACTCTTTGGCAACAACGAAACACCTGAATCATCAGATTTAAAAGGTGATCATCTCATAGGTAAATATTACGTTTTGTTTGATCAAAAATACAAACAACAAATACAAGAACTTATCGACAATGGTACTCCCGAAGATGAAGCTAAAAACAATGCTCCTTTAATGAAAGAAGCACGCGAAATGCTCTTGAAATGGGAATCCGGAGATGAAGAAACAGTTGCTCTTTGGAAAAAAATGAACGAATGGGTATACAAAGGATTTCATGAAACCTATACACGTATGGGCGTTTCTTTTGATAAAATGTATTACGAATCGGAAACATACCTGCTCGGCAAACAAATAATAGCAGACGGTTTATCAAAAGGTGTGTTATATAAAAAAGATGATGGATCTGTATGGGCAGATTTAACAGAAGAAGGACTCGACCACAAACTCCTCCTCCGACCCGACGGAACATCTGTATATATGACTCAGGATATTGGCACAGCCATAGAACGATTTAGAGAATTCGGTACTATGGAAGAAATGATTTATGTTGTGGGTAATGAACAAAATTACCACTTTCAGGTATTACGAATTATTCTTTCTAAACTTGGATACGAGTGGGCAGATAAAATTTATCACATGTCCTACGGCATGGTGGAATTGCCGGCAGGAAAAATGAAATCGCGCGAAGGTACCGTAGTTGATGCTGATGATTTAATGGAAGAAATGAATGAAACAGCTACATCAATTTCAAATGACTTAGGAAAATTAGATGGTTTGTCGTCGGAAGATAAAGAAAAAACATTTGAAATGATAGCTCAAGCTGCACTTAAATACTTTATCCTCAAAGTAGAACCGCGAAAAACCATGATGTTTAATCCTCGGGAATCAATAGACTTTAATGGTAATACCGGACCGTTTATCCAATATACTCATGCTCGCATTTGTTCGATATTACGCAAAGCTGCAAAACATAATATAGCTATTCCAAAAGATTTTACTATCACTGATTACACAGAAAAAGAACATGAACTACTCAAAATAATTGCAAAATATAATGATGTAATACAATTAGCAGGACAAGAACATGCCCCATCGCATATAGCAAACTATGTATACGATTTGGTGAAGGCATATAATCAATTTTATCATGAATGTTCTATTTTGAATGAACTGGATATTGCAGTAAAAAAATTCAGACTTGGCATATCAAAACAAGTTGCAACGATTATAGCTTCGGCAATGAATTTATTGGGAATAAACGTTCCCGAACGAATGTAAGTACACTATTTATTGTACCTTTACAATTCAAAAAAAACACAAATTACAGAAAACAAGATACTATGAGCGACGACAAAAAAATAATATTTTCTATGGTGGATGTTACGAAAACATTTCCACCTCAAAAACAAGTGTTAAAAAACATATATCTATCATTTTATTATGGTGCAAAAATCGGTATAATCGGACTAAATGGTTCGGGTAAATCTACTTTGCTCAAAATTATTGCCGGTTTAGATTCAGAATACCAGGGAGAAGTTGTGTTTTCGCAAGACTATTCTGTAGGTTACCTTTCTCAGGAACCGGAACTCGATCCTAATAAAACAGTTAAAGAAATTGTGCAGGAAGGTATGCAGGATATAGTTGATTTACTCCAAGAGTACGAAGAGGTAAACAACAAATTCCTGGAACCAATGGACGATGATGCAATGAATAAACTCATTGAACGACAAGGAAAACTAACCGATATTCTTGAACAAAAAGGAGCCTGGGAAATAGACAATAAACTCGAACGAGCTATGGATGCACTTAACTGCCCTCCAGCTGATGCCAAGGTAGAACATTTATCGGGTGGTGAACGCAGACGAACCGCTCTTTGCCGATTGTTGCTACAGGAACCTGATGTGTTGTTGCTGGATGAGCCAACAAACCATCTTGATGCCGAATCAATCAACTGGTTGGAGCAACATTTACAACAATACAAAGGGACTGTCATTGCTATTACTCACGATAGATATTTTCTTGATAATGTTGCCGGATGGATTTTAGAATTGGATCGTGGCGAAGGTATTCCATGGAAAGGAAATTATTCATCGTGGTTAGAACAAAAAGCAAAAATGCTAGAACAGGAAGAAAAACAAGCCAGTAAGCGGCAAAAAACACTTGAACGAGAATTAGAATGGGTACGCATGACACCAAAAGCTCGTTCATCAAAATCAAAAGCCCGCTTGAGTGCTTACGACAAAATGATGAGTGAAGAAACAAAAGAACAACTAGATAAACTGGAAATATTTATTCCTCAAGGTCCCCGACTTGGCGAAAAAGTAATTGAAGCACATGATGTTTCAAAAGGTTTTGATGATAAATTATTGTTTGAAAATCTAAATTTCACCCTGCCTCCTGCCGGTATTGTCGGCGTTATTGGTCCTAATGGTGCAGGAAAAACAACATTGTTCCGTCTAATCATGGGGCAAGAAAAACCAGACTCAGGTACATTTACCGTAGGTGAAACTGTAAAAGTTGCATACGTTGACCAGCAACATGCAGAAATAGATCCTGAAAAATCTGTTTTCGAAGTTATTACCGGAGGTAATGAACAAATTGATTTTAACGGAAAATCCTTTAATTCCAGAGCATATGTAAGTCGATTTAATTTTTCTGGTGCAGACCAAGAAAAAAAATGTGGGGTACTTTCTGGTGGTGAACGAAACAGATTGCACCTCGCAATGACACTAAAATCGCAAGCAAACGTACTTCTACTGGATGAACCAACAAATGATATTGACATTAACACACTTCGTGCTCTTGAAGAGGGGCTGTTAAATTTCCCGGGGTGTGCCGTGGTTATTTCTCACGACAGATGGTTTTTAGACAGAATTGCAACTCATATTATAGCATTTGAGGGAAATTCACAAGTTGTGTGTTTTGAAGGAAGTTTTTCTGAATATGAAGAAAACAGAAAAAAACGTTTAGGAAATGCTGAACCAAAACGGTTTAAATATAAAAAGTTAACTAAATAATGTTACAATGATACAGTTAGTTAGTATTTTACAAATAGTAGGTGCAATTTGGGTTATATCATCCGTTCTAAAACGACCCGACAAAACAAGCGAACATCGTTTAATTTGGATAATTGCTGCTATAATGTTTGGAATTATCACTGCAATTGCTTATTATTTGCTTGAATATAAAAAATTTAATAATTAATAATAAAATGGCTTGTAAAATAAAAATAGTACTTCTACTTAGTTTTAGTTTTATGATGTGCAATGTTTACACACAACCCCCTGTTCAACTTCCTGCTCCTCAAACTGATGGTGGCATTCCATTAATGGAGGCATTAAGTAAACGAAAAACCACACGAGAGTTTAATGCCAACAAAGACATTTCGAAACAACTCTTATCTAATATATTGTGGTCTGGTTTTGGCTATAATAGAGATGAAAAACGTACTGCTCCATCTGCTTTAAATATGCAGGAAATTATGCTTTTTGTGTTTAATAAAGATGGCATATATCAATGGAATGCACAAAAGAATATCCTCACCCCTGTTTCACAAGGAGATAAACGTGAATTGGCAGGAAAGCAGGATTTTGTAAAAGATGCTGCCGTAAATATAGTATATGTAGCCGATTTTTCAAAAATGGAAGAACACTATACAGATGATACAGAGAAAATGAATATGGCTCATGTGGATTGTGGCTTTATTGGTCAAAATGTATATTTATTTGCAGCCTCAGAAAATTTAAACTGTGTATTTCGAGGATATATAGACAAAGAACAGCTACATTCTACACTTGAATTAAATCAAAATCAGCATGTTCTTTTTTCTCAATCAATTGGATATTAACATTTAGCACAAAAAAATATGACTCAAACAGTATTAATTACCGGAGCAAACAGAGGTTTAGGGAAAGCACTTGCAGAAAAATGTGCCCAAAATGGCATGCTTGTTATTGTCGTAAGCAGAAATCTTGAAAAAGGAAAATCGGTTTTTAATACAATAATTTCAGATGGTGGCAAAGCTGTCCTTAAACAATGTGATGTTTCTAAACTGTCAGATATTGAGTTGCTGGGAAAAGAAATAAAGCAAGAATTTCAATCACTTGACGTTTTAATAAATTGTGCAGCAATAAATACAGACACAGACGACACGTCTATTGAACATATGCCGGTAGATTTACTGCACGACACCATGCAAACCAACTTTTTTGGTTCGGTATGGATGTGTAAAGAATGTATACCTCTTCTCAAAAAATCTGAATCAGGCAGAATAATTAATTTTTCTTCAGGGCTTGGACAACTTGGTGTACCAAGAATGGGACCATACCCCGCATACAGCATGTCGAAAACAGCAGTAAATGCTCTCACAAAAGTATTGGCTGACGAAGTGAAAGACAGTAACATTATGGTCACTTCTGTTGACCCCGGATGGGTAGCGACAGACATGGGTGGCCCAAATGCTATGCTTACGATAGCCGAAGGAATAGACACGCCGTATTGGCTTGCTACTGCTCCTCCATCGGATATACAATCCGGATATTTTTATAAAGAACGTAAAATTATTGACTGGTAATCGGTATCCTCTTTTTTTACAGATATAAAATATTTGTAAACTATATGCCTATGCTATAAAAATTAGTAAGTGTGTATAGTTTATACGATTTAACAACATGCATACTTTTCACATGGAACCGATTTTTAAACCAAAATTATGTAGTGTACTTTCAGAAGGGTACACAAAAAATACATTTATTCAAGACTTATTTTCCGGAATTATTGTCGGAATTGTAGCTCTCCCGTTAGCAATAGCATTTGCAGTAGCATCAGGCGTAAGTCCCGAAAAAGGAATTATTACCGCAATAATTGCCGGATTTATTATTTCATTTTTAGGAGGAAGTCGCGTTCAAATTGGCGGCCCGACAGGTGCTTTTATAGTTATTGTATTTGGCATAATTCAAGAATTTGGCATTAATGGATTAATTATTTCAACAATAATGGCCGGTATTCTCCTTATATTATTTGGGTTACTCAAACTCGGTACATTGTTAAAATTTATTCCCCATCCACTTATTGTTGGCTTTACAAGTGGTATTGCACTTGTAATCTTCTCAACACAAATAAAAGATGCATTGGGTATGAATATAGAAAACATACCAACAAATTTTTTACCAAAATGGAGTATGTATTTTCACTCTCTTCACCTCATTAATCCATATGCATTGGGAATCACCATTTCAACAATTTGCATAGCAATTTTCAGTAAACATATTACTCGTAAAATTCCGGGTTCATTCATAGCAATTATTTTAATTACTATAATTGTTCAGTTTACAAATCTACCGGTAGAAACTATAGAATCGGTATTTGGAGCTATTCCACAAAATATATCATTTCAAGCTCCGGAAATAGATTTTTCTGAACTTCATATGTACTTCACTCCTGCTATTACTATTGCATTATTGGGTGGAATAGAATCATTGCTTTCTGCAGTAGTTGCAGATGGAATGTTGGGAACCAAACATCGCTCAAACACCGAATTAATTGCCCAAGGAATTGCAAATATTATCACTCCATTTTTTGGTGGAATTCCGGCAACAGGAGCTATTGCACGAACCGCAACCAATATTAAAAACGGCGGTCGTACCCCACTTGCCGGTATTATTCATGCCGTGGTTTTACTCATTATCATGTTATTTGTCGCACAATGGGCCACGTTAATTCCTATGTCATGTTTAGCAGGAATACTTATTGTTGTTGCATACAACATGAGCGAATGGCGTTCATTTGTTTCTATTTTCAAATCTTCGCCATTCGATATTTTTATATTACTCACCACTTTTTTTCTTACCATTTTAGTTGATTTATCAGTGGCTATACAAGTAGGAGTTGTGTTATCATCATTATTATTTATGAAACGAATGAGTAATGTAAGTAATAAAATAGAAAAAACTATAGACAAAGATGTAATTGAAAACTACTCACACGTTCCCAAAGAAATAGGCATTTATGAAATTAGCGGACCTTTCTTTTTTGGCTCTGCAAAACAATACTGTAATCTAATTGAAACTATTGGTATACGCTCACACGTTCTCATTATTCGAATGCGTCACGTTCCATTTATAGATGCAACGGGTATATATAATGTTCGTTCTGTTATAAACAACCTCAAAGCACACGGAATCATTGTTATCATGTCCGGTGTTAACAGTTCTGTATATGAAGAGTTGGAGAAAAACAATATTATATCACTTATCGGCAGTGAACATGTACTCTCATCATTTGATAAAGCTTTATCAGAAGCAAGAAAAATAATTTCGAACATCAATAATTAGAATCTAAAAACACTTTCCACTCATTTTTTTTATTTTTCTTCCACACTAATGTATAGCAGCCTACATAACCACCACTTAAATATTTACCTATTTCATAAATTAATGAATCATGTACCTGTTTCATATATAAGGGTTGAAGATCTGTTATACTCCAATTAGTATCAGCCATATAACCATAAGCATCTTTTATTTCAAATATTCCGGTATATAATTCATTTTTACTATTCCAATAATACACAGAATTATCACAAAATACAGTCCGTAAAAATGCTTCCACATCATGCTTATTTGCCATGCGAACCCAGTTTTCTCTTTGTTTTTTAACTATATCTCCAGCATCTGTATCTACCTCTTTTTTATATATAACTTCTAGTTCCCTCTTTATAGAATTATTGTGCTTATCCCATACTATTAAATGATTATACTGTTCCCCATCTGAAGTAATAAATGTTCCTATTTCATAGGTAACAAAAGCTGATACAAAATCAATTTTTTCGTAATTGGTATACACTGTATCTATTGCATTCCATTTTAATTTAAGAGTCTGATACAATTTATTAATTTGCTCTTTACCAACACATACCGTATCATTCTCTACTATAACAACAGCATGTTCTGAATACAATGAATGTATTGATGCGACATCTTCATTAAACATTTTTTTCCATTTGTCATGAGAAGAAAACATAACAAACTGTGTTGATTTTTGTAATGACAAAACAGTATTACTCGATAAAATAACGGGAATCAACAAAACGAATAAACAATTTAACACACTTTTTTTCATAATTGATACATTTATAGTGATACATATATGGTGTTATTCTATATTTCGTGACCTCTATAGTTAAAATATGATGTATATTCATTCTTTTACAGAACGTATATAGTATAAAATTATAAAAAAAAATGTACTTATTACATACATAATTTAAAAAAAACGTGAATTATTTACTGAATACACACATTAATCCAGACAAAAACCTGTATATATATATACCTTATAATAGTATATCCGGAAAAGTTAACAACAATTAAACCTTTGCAGCAATCAACTGTCTGTGAGAACTGTAAAACACATCAAACATAAAATATGCTAAAATAGACGTTGCAATTCCAAAAATAATAGGATCTAAGCCATACGGAAGTGTAAAATCAGAATACACTGTTATTAAAAAAGTTAACAGCAATGTTATACCACCACCTAAAATCATAGATACAAATGCAGCAATAGCATTAGTATGTTTTAAAAATATAGTAACCAAAACGGGAACCAACATACCGGCAACCATGAACGAATAAGAATAGAGCATTAAATCCAAAACACTTGTCATAGTAAGAGCCAACAATAAGGCAACAGTACCAACAATTAAAGTAAGAATTTGTGAATAACGAAGATTATTTTTATGCGTATGTTTGCGCAACACATCAGTTAAAATATTACCGGACGAAGCAACTAAACAACTATCTGCTGTTGACATAATTGCAGAAAAATATGCAGATAATACAATCCCCAAAAACCCAACCGGCAATACAGATTTCAACAATAATGGCAAGCCTTTTTCAGCATCGAAATTTTCAAGTGAAATAGTATCGACCAATACTCCGTTCATAGACATTGAAGCAAACATACCATTATCAAAAGCAACACGAGCAAGAAGACCAAGCAATACACCAACAAATGCCATAATCGGCCATTCAAATAAACCGGCAATAAACCATCCTTTTTTTGCTGTTTTAGTATCTTTTGATGCATAAATTCGTTGATACAAGGTCATACCCACAAACCAAATAGGTATAATTGCAAATCCCCAATTCACAAGCTGTTGCCAGCTTATAGCAGTAAAACTGAGAAAATCTGCATGAAGAGTTTCTTGAATAACCTCAAAACCACCCACTTTAACATACGCAAAGGGCAACCCCACAAATATTAACCCTACCATAAGAATTAACCATTGAACAGTATCGGTATATACCACAGCCTTTAAGCCACCTAAAACAGTATAAACAACAGCAATTATCCCCATAACCAATAAAGCAACATTGGTATTTAATCCTTCAACAGTTGCTGAGGCGAGTTTTGCACCTGCTAATATTTGCGAACTGGAAAAACCTAAATAACCAATAGCTGAAATAATACCTGCAACAAATGCCACACGCTTATCAAACATAAATTCCAAAAACTGTGGAAATGATAAAAATCCCTTTTTTCGGGCTAAATCGGATACTACAGGAATTAACAATACGGCACTTAACCAAGCTCCGACAAGACCGGTAAACAACATCCAACTTCCGGACACTCCCATAATAAAACCAAGGCCTCCCAAACTAATCGAAAAACCACCACCTACATCTGTAGCAACTACAGATAAACCAATATGCAAACTGCTTAATCCCCTTCCACCGACATAATAATCATCTGTGTTTTTATTTTTTTTCATAAAATAAAAACCGACACCTAACATTGCTGATAAATAACAGATAAAAATGGCTATGTCTATCCAACTCATAAATTTTATTTTAATTAATACTCTACATGCAAAACTACATAAGTTTTTTCATGTGAAAAAATAATGCTCTTACAGATACAATATTAGCACAAAACATGTTAATATAAATATATCAAATTCAATACTTTACCAAAAAAAGATATCACAAAAAGCACACATATCTATTTTAATTTCACTGCAGTACCATATGCTAAAATTTCTGCCAGCCCCTGCCCTACAGCAGATGTCATAAACCGTACATTAACAACAGCATCAGCCCCTATTTCTTCAGCATCCTGCAACATGCGCGTTGTTGCTTCTTCTCGGGCATAAGCTAACAAACGTGTGTATTCAGAAATTTCACCTCCTACTAAATTTTTAATACTCGCGAAAATATCACGTCCGAAATTTCGGGCACGAACGGTACTCCCACGAACTAAACCCAGTGATTCAACAATTTCTTGTCCGGCAATCGTATCTGTATTTACATATTTCATAATTAATGACTTTTAGGTTATTTATTGTGTTTTTCTATCCATTTTCGTGCATTAACAAATGCTTCTATCCAAGGAGATACTTCATCGTTTCTCTCTGCCGGATATTGAGCCCAGTTCCATGCATACAATGAGCGTTCTAAATGCGGCATCATTGCTAAATGACGTCCATCGGCAGAACACACTCCGGCAGTGTTAAAGTCTGAACCGTTAGGATTTGCAGGATA
>JAWOEL010000049.1:0-7301 GCA_046482735.1 Bacteroidales bacterium
TGGATAAATGCAAATTATATCGAAAAAATCTAACCCTATTATATGCACGGAAAATAATGAGGATGTTTTTGTATTTGCCGGTGGAATAAAAAAACATATACTAAAGAGTGAACAGAAGTATGCAGGAAAAAACCGAATTAATATGGAATGAATTGTATCATGATTTAGAGAGATTTATTTTTAGTCGGGAATAACTAATGACATTCTTCAGGATGTGTTTATTAAAATTCACACTAATATTGGAACACTTACAAATTTATGATTGGTATATTAAATGTATGTACTTATATTTGTTTTTAACACATAAATTAATTCGAAAAATTATTTAAATGTATATATTATGAAAAATGTAATCAAAGTTTTATTGGTAGTAAGTATTACGCTATTTGCGTATCAATCTCATGCACAGTCTGTATCCTTTAAAGGAGGGGTGACTCTTGCCAATATGTATGATGAAGATGATAATGGAACACGAAGTGATGACTATGACATGAATGCAGGTTTTCATGTGGGAGCACTCTTTGCAGTACCAATATCTGACATAGTTTCGATAGAGCCCGGAATTGTATTTACGACAAAAGGTATGAAAACTGAAACTACTATTTTAGGAAGTGATATAGAAATGAATGCAAATTTATATTATGTAGATGTGCCAATAACTATACGTACAACTTTTCCAGTGAGTAATAATGTGTCTTTGTATGCAAATGCAGGTCCATATGTGGGTGTAGGAATTTCCGGAAATACTCTTTGGTCTAACGATGCAGGTGATGAAGAAACTGATATTGAATGGGGAAGTGATGAGAATGAAGATGATATGAAACGATTAGATGCCGGTATAACTGTAGGTGCAGGTCTTGAAATTAACTCAATATTACTTGGAGCATCATATGATTATGGTCTAGCAAATATTTCTGCATATCAGGGTAGTGGTACATTGATGCAGAATAGAGTGTTGAAAATATCTGTTGGTTATAAATTATAATAACCTGTACGTATATATTTTAGCTGTATATTGAGAAAGGGCTCCTGTAATGGCAGCCCTTTTTTTGTTTTGAAAAAAGTAGTATTTGTAATGTTTTCAAACAAAAAACCCCAACTGTTTGCCAGTCAGGGTTTTTATTTTCAAAGTGGCGGAGAAAGAGGGATTCGAACCCCCGGTGCATTGCTGCACAACGGTTTTCAAGACCGCCGCATTCGACCACTCTGCCATTTCTCCGGTGCAAAAGTACAAATTTTTTGTATATTGCAAATTATATATGTATTTTTTTTACAAAAAAAATGAATTTTAACAGTAAAAACAATTTAAAGATTTAAAAATGAGAAGAATAGTGTTATATTTTTTTATTGCCTCTACAGCATCTATATATTTTGGGTGTTCGCAAAGTACAAATGAATGGAATATTTCAGGTTTTATTTCTGAATATAATTCACAGCCAGTGTATTTATCTATTCGGGGAAATGTCGACAGTACATATACAAATGAACAAGGTGAGTTCGTGTTTTCGCGTAAAAAACAAAAACCCGAATTTGTGCGCTTGTCTTTGTATTCTGATTTATCGTCGCCCCTGCATTTGTTTGCAGATAGTGTGTGCGATATACAAATTGCAATTGATGATACGGCTCATATGCATCGAGCTCGTATTCAAAATTCTCCGGAAAGTGTGTTGTTGCAAGAGTTATATACATGGCATGAGCAGCGTAAAATAATGCTCGATTCATTACGTGAACAGTATCAGAAGAACCGTCAGGTGTGTGCTGATGTTGATTCATTACGGGACATATATATGTCTGAAATAAATGTGTTTCATGAAGAAAATACAGAGTATTTATGTTCTTTTATTTCTCATAATACTGCTTCTCCGGTTGCTGCCACAGCTAGTTTTATGACTTTTGATACGGTGACGTATAAACCACTGTTGCTTCAAGACTCTTCATATGTTACCGTGTGTAAAGATGTTCATACTGCTCTGGAAAAACGATATGGTAATGTGCCTTTTGTGGATTTGTATGCCAAAACTATACGTGCAATAAATCGTAATGTTGATGCACAAAAACGTTGATGTTTATACAAAATATAGGTATAGTAATATATGTTTTGTGTGATAAAGCCTTATGTTTTTAATTGTATATAGTAATAAAGTGTTTGTATATTGATATTTATGTTAATGTCATAATAGGTTATGTAACCGTTTAGCACTGGATGTGCTTCTTTCATGGAAATTCATATAATTATTTTTCTGATTAAGAGTATTATTTCCTGGTAAATACGTAATTTTGTATAGTTCACAGCAAAAAAAACAGGAGTATGTCAATAATACACGCCGAGCATATTTATAAAATGTTTAGAGATACCGAAGCCTTGTCTGACGTGTCCCTTGAGATACCAGAAGGTAAAATTTTCGGGTTGTTGGGACCCAATGGTGCTGGTAAAACAACTTTTATTCGTATTCTCAATCAAATACTTACAGCAGATTCCGGTACGGTTTTTATTCGTGATTCGGTTTTGAGTCCTGATGATATTTATAATATAGGATATTTACCGGAAGAACGCGGATTGTATAAAAAAATGAAAGTAGGTGAACAGGCAGTGTATTTTGCCTCGCTCAAAGGTATGCGGCCTGCAGTAGCAAAAAAAGAGTTGCTTGCGTGGTTCGAACGACTTGGTATTAGTAACTGGTGGAATAAACGGGTAGAGGAGTTATCAAAAGGTATGCAGCAGAAAATACAGTTCATAATAACTGTGTTGCACGAGCCCGATATACTCATTCTTGATGAGCCTTTTAGTGGATTCGACCCTATAAATACGGAGTTGATAAAACAAGAAATATTACAAATTCAACAAAAAGGGACATCTATTATTTTATCTACTCATAATATGAATTCGGTAGAGGAATTGTGTGATGAGATAGCTCTTATACATGAGGGGAAAAAAGTACTTGAGGGAAGTGTGCACGATATTAAGCAATCATACAGTACCAATAAATATATGTTTACTTTTGATGGCTATTTTGATAAGTTATCTGCAACGTTGTCTACTTCATATACCATACTTTCTCATGTTGAACATGCACAAAGAACCGAGGTGTGTGTGGAGTTAACTGAAAATGTAGATAGTAATGCAATTATATCACATTTTGCACAGCTTGGGTCTATTGTTGGATTTCAGAAAGTGCTGCCAAGTATGCATGATGTGTTTTTACAGACTGTTTCACAAAATTCAAAAGAAAAATAATAATTATGAATAAAATAGCTCTTATATATCGTCGCGAATTTTTGAGCAGAATAAAGAATAAGGCATTTATTATAATGACTATTTTGGGACCATTTTTAATTGCCGGTATTTTTATTATTCCTATGTGGCTTGAGAAAATGCAAAAAGATGAGGTTAAACATGTTGCTATAGTCGATGAAACTAATTTGCTGGCACAAACAATAGAGGATTATGCTTCTTATAAATTTACGTATGTACCCGGCAAAAAGGTGGAGGATATACGCAAAAATTTAGCTCAAACAAGTTATGATGCAGTCTTGTTTATACCGCGTAATATTTATAAATCGAACAGTGCGATTATTTATTCTCATGTATGGGTTGATGATGCTCTTAAAGCTTATGTTTCGTATGTGTTGAGACGCGATTTGGAGTATATGGCTCTTGTGAAAGAAGATGTGAGTACGGAGGTTATAAAACAAGTGCGAAGTCCGATATATGTGGGGGTGCAAAAATGGTCGAAAGACGGTACGTATATTGATGAAGAATCTTCTTTGACCAAAAAAGCTACTATTTCTTTTGCAGCAGCGTTTATGTTGTATTTGTTTATCTTTATATATGGTGTGTTGGTGTTGCGTGGTGTAATAGAGGAAAAAGTAAACAGGGTGGTCGAAATAATAGTTTCTTCGGTACGTCCTTTTCAGCTTATGGTAAGTAAAATATTGGGAATTGGTACGGTCGGGCTTATTCAGTTTCTTGTTTGGTCTGTGTTGACTTTTGGTATTGTATATGTTGCTCAGGTTACGATTTTTTCTGATTTATATAATCCGACTCCCTTGCCTGAAATGGGGCAAGCGGTGAATGATGCTCAGTCTCAAGCAGCAGCTCAAAATATTACTGATATTGATTATGCAGTGGATTTATTTGACTCACTCCAGGGGATTAATTGGTCAGTTATGATTAGTTCTTTTGTTTTGTTTTTTATATGTGGATATATTTTATATGCGAGTATTTTTGCAGCAATAGGGGCCATAATCGATCAGGAAACCGATTCACAGCAGTTTGTGTTGCCGGTTTCGTTACCATTGGTGCTTTCTATTTTACTTTTGCAACTTATTATTGCAAATCCTGATGGACAGTTAGCTTTTTGGTTATCTCTCTTTCCGTTTACATCTCCAGTTATTATGCTGGCTCGTTTGCCTTTTGGTGTGCCTTATTGGCAGGTTGTTTTATCGTTATTTATTTTGGTAATTACGTGTTGGGGAAGTATTTATGTGTCGTCTAAAATGTATAGAGCGGGTATTTTACATTATGGTAAAAAAATGTCGTTGTCATCTGTTTTTTCTTTGTTTAGGCGATATTAATTGTATGTGATTTATACTCAATTAGTACATGTATGTCTACATGTTTTTTTAATGTGTGTCGAATTAATCAGATTGATAAAGGTTGGCTGTATGTTGCAAACTTGTGGGGACGGTACAATTTTAGAAAAGAATAATCTAAATATATGAGAAAAATTATTGTTGTTGTATGTGTTTTATTTTATAGTATAGCCGGATATACTCAATATATTTCAGGAGGTGTACTTGGTGGGGTAACTACCAGTCAAATTAATGGCGATGGGTATGGTGGTTTTTATAATGTAGGTATAACGGCTGGTGGGTATGTTGAGTTTGATGTGTTTCAACAAAGTCGTTTTCGAACAGAATTACGGTTTACTCAAAAAGGTTCGGGAAATGCAGGAGGTGATTTTCGTATAGAGGTCGGTTATGTTGAGGTGCCGGTGTTGTTTTCGTATTCAGTAAACAATACAATTGCCTTATTTTCCGGACTAGGAGCAGGGTTTCGGGTGTATGAATATATTGAAGAAGGTAGTGGTTTTCAATCCACTACTAGTAATTTTGGTATGCCGGACGTGCCTTGGTATGTTGGTGGAGAATATCATGTTTCTGATGTGTGGTATTTCGATATGCGGAGTGTGTATTCTGTGTTTCCGATAGATTATAAATATCATCATTGGTGTTTATATCTTGGTATACATTATTTTTTAGATACAAAGTAGTACATATAATGATGTATAGTATTTCATGTTTATAAAAAATATATGTGTGAATCAAGGTCTGATGATGAATGATGTATTACAGTGTAAAATAAGTATATGAAACTAATTGTTGCAATTACCGGAGCCAGTGGGGCAATATATGCAAAAATTCTTTTGGAAAAATTGCATCAGTACAGAGAGCACATATCGGAGGTTGCAGTTATTTTTTCGAACAATGCAGAGTTGATTTGGCAACATGAATTGGGTGTGGCACCTGAATTGTCTAATTTTAAGACATATGCAAATTCAGATTTTACCGCACCTTGTGCTTCGGGTTCAGCCGGGTACGATGCAATGGTTGTGTGTCCATGTAGTATGGGCACTTTGGGGCGGATTGCTCATGGTGTTTCGGATAATTTGCTGCTACGTGCTGCTGATGTACAACTCAAAGAACAGAAAAAACTTATTGTTGTTACCCGAGAAACGCCATATAATTTGATACATATAGAAAACATGAAATTGCTCCACATGGCGGGAGCTCACATTTGTCCTGCGAATCCTTCTTTTTATTCCGGACCGCAAACAATAGAAGAAGTTTGTGAGACTGTCGTGTACAGAGTTCTTTCGCTCTTAGCTGTTTCTCACGATGGCTATAAGTGGGGTGAGAAAAAGTAGTTTGTTTGATATGAGGAAATTTGATAAAAAAAATTATTTTTGTATCTGTAAATTATTGTTCAATTATGTTCATACTTTTTTTCTATGAAAAAACCTGAAGAGTGTACTTCGATTGATGAGGTGCGTGAACACATAAATAAGATTGACGAGCACATAATGTCGTTGTTTGGCACACGATTTCAGTTTGTCCAGGAGGTTACAAAATATAAAAAACCTGATACAAATAGTATTATTGCTCATGAACGACGGTCAAAGGTACTGCAACGTATTCGCGATTTAGCTGTCAAAAATAAATTGAATCCTGATCAGTTTGAAAAAATGTATGCACAGCTTATTGAACATTTTATTCAGGAAGAAATTAAATTAATGCATAAATAATTACATATAAAAACTGTAACGAATATAATTAATATGTCTATTTTCTCATTAATAACGTTTAGGTTGTTTATATGTCGGCAGAAATGTTCGAAGCAGATGTTACTACATATGTTTTTTTAAGTAAAATCGTGAAGCTGCCAATATATGACAGCTTTTTTTATGTTTATATCTATGGATCAACGACTAACAGTAATCAAAACACAATCTGATATTCCTAAACACTATTGGAATTCTCCAATACAAAAATTATGTGAATATCATAATTTGGCACAATCATATGATAATTATACAGCTGCTCAATTGATTATAGGAACCTGTATGGATAACAGGATTTCATTGCGCATTCCAGATAAATTTGCTTTTGTTTTACGTTCAGGTGGTGGCAGTATGTATCATCATGAATTTCATATTTCATACGCATTGTCTGTTGGTGCTATTCAGCACATTGCTCTTATAGGACATACAAAATGTGGAATGGTTGCAGCAGTAAATCAACAAACTGAATTTGTTACCGGTATGGTATCTTACGGTGGGTGGAGTAAATCTGATGCTGAAGCGTATTTTAAAACAGCAGTTTTAGATAATGCTATTAGTCATGAAATTGATTTTACATTACAGCAAACGCAGTATGTACGAAATAAATTTCCTGCAATAACAGTAGCTCCATTATTATATGATGTAGACAATCATTTATTGCATTGGATACATGAATAATGGAATATGATTTGTGTTTTTTTGTAATTTTGCGGTATATTTTTAATGCCTATTTATTATATAATTTGTAATATCCATGAAAGAAAGATTTGTATACCTCGACATTCTCCGAATTGTAGCTATTGTGGCTATTATCTCACTTCATGTTTCGGGAGGGTATTTGTCTTTTCTTTCCCTTCCTAAAGATTATAATTGGTGGAAATATTCTGTGCTGATTGATGTGATGGCAAAATGGGGGAGTGCCGTTTTTTTAATGATTAGCGGTGCTCTCATGCTTGCACC
>JAWOEL010000067.1:0-4441 GCA_046482735.1 Bacteroidales bacterium
GAATCGAGGCGTATTGTATCCTCTGCCGTTAATTCGCCTTGCGTAGTACCGTCAAGATCCCAGCTAATAGTATACGGAGCCGTGCCTTCGGCAAACGTTACCTCTATTGAGTCTATCGACTCTTCTTCGCAAAATACGCCGCCACCTGATAGTGTATAGGTGGGGGTAGATGCAGAGTCAATTTGTATGGTATCACGCATCCAGCAATTTTGTGCCGAAGGCATGTTTTTATCTCGTACCAAAAGAATATAGTTGCCCGGTTCACTAAAGTCAACCGTGTAAGTGGACGTGTTTACATTTGCCTCTGTTGCTTGGACTACGTCTGTTGTTTCAAGACTGTCTTTATACCAGGTGAAATCAAAATCATCTGTATTCGCCTGAACTGTATCGGGTGATAACAGAGTGCTTTGTCCGGCACATAATACCGAATCGGCATCGTCCGTTGTTATATTGAATTTTCTGGGGGTAACGCAACTAGGGCAGTTGAGGGTTATTTCTATAACTTCAGAAATAGAATAATTTTTACATAAATCATCAGGATCAGCATAAGTTCCATTCTGAAAATTATTATACGTTGCAAAAGTCGTTTCCATAGCTGCAATCACCCTGAAATACGTTTTTTCGCCATTCACCAAATCCTCAAAATACAAAGACGTAGATGGATCAGGTATTTCAAATTCAGCAATAGATTGAGGTCCGCCAATATTTTGCCAACTCGCAACATCGTCCGGCGTCAGAGTCCACTGATATAAATATCGGGGATCATTATCATAAAACGACAATAACAAATCACTAACCGCTATTCCCATATCAAGAGTATCTTCACAAGCTTCAGCATCTTTTGTCAATGATGGAATATCCGAAAACAAATCTACTCGTGGAGGAGAACATGCCATAATTTTTATGTCATCCAAAACCAAATCATTTCCACCGGTCCACCCTTCGCCCTGACTATCAATTTCAATTCTCACAGATGTATATCCTTCCAAGACAAAAGGGTCTACTTTAATCCGATTCCATCCTGAACCCGGAGATATTGTACGTTGTGCCGACTGTGCCAAAATTGTATTCCCATCAGGGCTTTTAATTGTCAACTGTATTACCGGGGGAAGTGCATCACTTGCATTACCGACAAAAGCATCAAAATAGAGTTCTTTCCCCTCACACAAGCCATCAATTTTTCTATCATATATCACTCCTTTATAATCAGTTGCCACATTAATCAACAGATATCCTCCATTACGTTCTCTCGAATGATCTTCTGGTATTTTACCAAGATAATCAGCCACATAATCATCCATATAGGCAGATACGGCATACCAACCATCATTAACTGCTCCGGTTTCCTGATAGGCATGATTCGGTATTTGATAACCAACCGGTGCACGAAACGGTGCAGTTAATCCGGATAATTCATTCCCAAATGCATCAACATAATTATCTTCATCAATAAAATGTCCGAAATCATCATAAAACACCACTTCTCGTGAACTTGAATTTCCTTGTTCATCCACACAACACGTAATAGTATTTATTGCATACTCTTCGGTATACGTACCATCAACTGATGTTCGAAAAATTGCAGGTTGTGTCATTTCTACTACAACACTTTCTGAGGTGGAAAATTCTTCCCAAGTTGCACCATCATCAAAAGATTGTTCCCATGCATATGAATCAGCATAATAATCTCTGTCCAATGTCAATAAAACCTGATCTCCGGTACACACTTCATTGCCTTTACTCGATTTTACTCGTGGATTTAAGCATCCAATAACCTCAATATCTGATATACCAATTGCTGAGCATTCTCCAAAATTATACCCGGTATTGATTTGTATATGAATTGAATTTTCGTTTGGTTCTAAAGTCCCCTCAATAGTAAAATCAAAAGCAGAACCATAACTACCAGGACCGGAACCAAATGTATAATCTTCAAATCCACCACCATACTCATCAGGATTTACCGCCATACGAACTTTGGTTTCAACATATTCATTTGCTGAATAACAATCTGATCCGACAACCGGCAAATGATATAGTTTTACATTAACCGTATAATCCGACCCCGGCTCTATACCAGAAAGATTATAACTTAATAATTCTGAATTGGATTCTGTTGATAATTTCACCACATACATTGCATCATCAATATCTATAAAATCTTCGCGTAATTTATTAGGATTGGAAGTAACCGCATACACGAAATTATCTCCCGCAAAGTCCTCAGTTTCGGCAGGCAAACTTGCCGGTGTGGTAATAAAATTACCTGACGGACCGGTTTGCTGCACATAATTTAAATGATAATAATAATCCATCTCATGCCCGGCTGTAGGTGAAAAATCTGTACCGCCAACATTATTAGTACAGGTTTGTGAAAAAACAGTTATTGTTGGTACGACAAAAAATACCATAAAAACCAATACTCGTTGCAAACGAGAAACTTTACGTTTTGTGATGCTCATAATTATATATATTATATTGTATTATTCTCTATTGTTAAATATGACATACATTTCAATGAAAAAGTTGCAGTCTTATGTATATCTTTTTTATGTTATATTTTTATAAAAAAATACAAAGTATGAAATTTACGAGAAATAATACCGTCTTATACTAAAAGATTGTATGTTTGTAACAATTTTATCTATAAAATGAAAAAAATTGTATCATTTATAAGTGCTATTGTCTTTCTGACCATAACATCAGGAATTGGTATTTCCATTCATACCTGTCACGATACTATTACCGAATTTTCAATTCTTCCGCTCGAATCGAATCATGCAGAGCATTCTTCCTGTTCTACAGAATGCACAACAGAAAATACGACACACGAAGAGCATCATAGTGAATGTTGTGCGAACGAACGTATTATTTTTCAATATACTGACGAATTATTCACATCACAAGCACAACAAATAAGTCATACAATACACGTCATAACCGGTATCATTTCATTTGTTTTTGATACTGATTTTTTCACTGAATCGGAGAAAAACTCTCCACCAATAGCGGATAGAAAATCGCATTCGCTCCCAAAACTCTACAGCCTTTTTTGCTCATATGTCTTGTACGAATAACTGAGTTTACTTCTTTTTTTTCGTGAGTCAGCAGACTCTAAAAATACAAGTAAGCATCTTTTATTATTCATTACAAAAACATATTAGTATGAAAACAATACGATTAATTAGTATAGTACTACTCAGTACCGCTTTCGTAAGCGTTTTTGCTCAAAAGCATGATCATGAACATGATGACCATACAGTACGAGGAAAAGTTACGGACGAACACAACAAAGCACTTGTGGGTGCTCTTATCTATTGGGGGCACAATCACGACGAAACAGTTATAACAGACGAACACGGGGAATTCAGCATACACAAACATCATAATGGTGATTATTTATATGCAAATTATGTTGGCTACTCTCCCGATTCAACCATAATTAACGAACATGATCATTATGTAGTTTTCAAACTACAAGCTGGTATTGAACTTGATGAAGTGGTTGTTTCGCACAGAGAAAAAACCACGGTAAGCAGTTCGCTCAAACCGATTCACACATTAGAAATTGCAGAATCGGAATTGCACAAAGCAGCCTGTTGCAATTTGAGTGAAAGTTTTGAAACAACTCCCTCGGTAGACGTTACCTTTACCGATGCAATTACCGGCACAAAACAAATACAAATGCTGGGACTTTCGGGTTCGTACGTACAATTTACCCGCGAAAACATTCCCGCAATACGGGGTCTGGCAACGGTGTATGGTTTGCAATTTATTCCCGGCACCTGGATTCGTGAAATACACCTGAATAAAGGTACGGGGTCGGTTATCAACGGCTTTGAAAGTATTACCGGGCAAATTGACATTCAATTGCACGAACCGAAAGACATTGAATCGGTTTATGTAAACCTTTTTGGCAGCGAAAGCGGTAGGACAGAAATAAATGTTCATGCCAAAAAAGATATTTCCGACTCCTGGTCAACGGCAGTCCTTTTACACGGGAGAACGCAAAACACCCGACACGACAATAATGATGATAATTTCCTTGATATGCCTCTCGGCAATCAGCTCATTGGGATAAATCGCTGGGAATATCATGGTGCCGACGATATGCACGTACAGTTGGGGGTAAAAGGTACGTATTTAAGTCAAATTGGTGGGGAACGAGACTACTCACCATCTCAGATACACAATATTACAAATCCCTGGGGAATGAACACGTACATTACTCGTGGTGATGCCTGGATGAAAATCGGAAAAACATATACCGACAAGATATGGGAAAGCATCGGATTTCAGTCTGCTTTTTCGTTTCACAATCAAGAATCCCGATATGGTCTGCAAACACACACCGGAGATGAACTCTCGGGATATGCGAATTTGATTTTTCAAGGTGTGAATGAAACCGAAAAGCATCAATACAATACCGGATTGAGTTTTC
>JAWOEL010000068.1:0-16286 GCA_046482735.1 Bacteroidales bacterium
GGGATAAATCGAATTATTTTTAAGAAGAAGATTGCTGTTTATAAGCGTTTCATTGATTGCTTTGTGTAAAATATTGAATATTTGCGTTAAATCTCTTCATCTTATCCCGATAAGATTCATCGATTTGCCTTAATCTTCAACATTTTACATCAACCTGAACTTGAAAAATTACGTCGAACTCACGTTAATAGGTATAAGTTACGATTTTCTCATGTTTAAACCCATCACTGTATTTTTATTGAATTAACTTTAAACAATGTTTTTGTGTATAATTAATCCGATTACACCTCGTAAATCTGGAAAAACACCACAAAAAAACAACTATCCATCAATAAAACAATAAGACATCCGGCATTACACACACTATATATTTTACTCACACATACACATGCCCACCAATTTTAATGTATCAATCTACCAATCACCACCACCATCATCATAGTCATCATAATCGCCATAATCATCATATCCATCATCCTCTTCTTCCTCCTCATCCTCTTCTTGAGGAGAAGCAGTATTGTTTTGTTGTTGATTTTCACTTTTAGGTTTCGATTGCCCCGCCGTTCCCGGATCCGGAATGTTTGGAGGAGCTGTATTCATATATCCTTCACCGGCTTCGAACTTGCCTACAAAATTATTTTTAACAGCAATAGAAGATAAATGATATTTATACTGAACCTCCTTGCGCGAAACATCCATAACCCTATCACGTTCTTTCAATGCTTCAATGTCAAGATTCATTTCCTTATCGGATGATACAAATTCCATATTTTCACGATTATAATGGAAGAAATACCATTTCTCATCGCTTATTTTAATATAAATGGTAAGCATATCACCAGCATATAATTTCGCAACTTCCACATAGCCATCTACTTTTTTATTGATTACCTCCCCAAGAATACTATAAATTTCCAATTGTCCTACAGACCGATATGCAGAAGCTACAGAATCCCAGACAAAATCAACATCCGAAAATACTATAGACCGCTCCAATTCAGATGGCGATTTTCGTATTTTACCATATAATTGGATTTCCGATTGAATTTCTTCTGCTGCCTCATCTCCCAACATTTCGACTATACCACGTTTAAAGGTAGAAGAATTCACTTCAGACTGCTCAACAGTTGGATTATTAAGTAATGTATCTGCAATAGCACGCATAGTTTTCCTATCAAACATAAAATCAACGGTTAAGAATGATTCTACAGTTACACGATTAGACCGTATATTATGATTAATCGTACCATAAGCCTCCATATCAATTTGCCCCAAATCAGCAGCAAAATTCAATTCCCCCTCTCCACGAGTAGTGCAATAAGATTTATGAAATGATAGCAAATTACCTTGCACATCAGAATTTTCTATTTTTTCTTTCGAAGCTATTTTATAGCGACTCTCCTGATCATCATAAAACAAAAAACCGGACGCATTTACCACCCGTGCATCATACATTGTTTTCATCGGAGACAAAAATGCCGTATAAAAATGCGTAGGTCTATTATTTATATACACAGAAATACCAAGGGTATCACCATTTCGCGATACAGGATGCTCAGCAACAGGAATATATATAGTATCAGGATTTATTTTACTCTCAAAATTAAACCATTGTGAATCGACCTCATCACACTCATTTGCAATAAGAGCTGTTCCATTAAAAGTTAAATATTTTTCCCACGCATTCATTTGCAGTTCTCCATAATATTTATAATTAGGCGACAAAGTAAACTCATCTTCTTCAGCAATTCTACCGGTTGCATAAGTTCTTGTAGCACTATCAACACCTATATGAGAAAATAAAACAGTCTGCTTTTGCTTGGTTTTATCTATATAATCATAATAACCACTACCAGTAAATTCGAGCTTTCCTTCGACATTAAAAGTCGCATCATAAATTGTATGATACTCATTCTCTCTATTTGCCACAAAAGTTGCATTTTTTATAGTTCTCATATCAGCATCTCTTCGTATACGAATAATACTATCTTTATGCGGAAAAATTCGAGAATCAGCAACATCAATATGCGGAACTTGATACGCATCAATAATATGATTGTTTAAATCATATTTTGCATAGGGTGATTGAAAATTAATTGTATCCTGACTCATAAGACGAGAGTAAAAATGCAAATCAGCATCAACCCCTTCTTGATCTATAGCTCTTGGATTTCCTAATTCAATTTGCTTAGTTATCATATCCCAAGTAAACTGATTCAAATAACAGATATACTTGTTTTGTGGAAATGTTACAACAGTTTTTTCATCATTGGCCTTAAAGTTTGCCTTTTTAGTTTCAAAATTAACATACGATTGAACATTTTCTGTCTCAAAAGCCATATCCTTCAACTTACCTTCAGCCGCCAAATCAAAACTAGATTTTTCAGCCAACACTTCATATTCCTTAAAGGTATAATCATCTGAATTTAAAATAGCTTCGCTAAAACTATAGCGCCCCCACCCACCGAGTCCGGTAGGTGAAAATGATAAACCACCAACCAACTCAGTCGTATCACCATACATTTTAAAAGACTTTCCAGTAGATTCTGATTCCCATTTATTCTCATATGGTACCCACAAAATATTTACTTCTTCACCATTAACTTCGGGATACTCTGCCCCCTGATCTTTGGTTTGCTTAGCAATATGATAGCTATCTGCCAGCCCTTTAGCAGAATCAGGAAAAAACGTAATTCCTTGTGATGATTCTGCATATGTATTTAAATAATCTATTCTACCAATTCCTTGTAAACCACTAAAACTTAAATCAATTGTATCTGTAAATGTACCTTTTCCTTTATAAACAGGGTATCCATCATCACCGGTAGTACGTTGGAAACCGAAAGAATAGTCTGATCTTACCACAATTTTTTCTCTCATTGTTTCAAAAATACCGGCAGACTTAAATTCTCCTTCAAAAAATAAATCATCAGTAGAAAAACTATTAATACTATCTATTACATAAGGGTCAACCTCAAAATAAAAATCATCTTGCCTGTACACACTTTTATATATAGCAGGATAATCATAATATACAAAAGAAGGTTTTTTACTATCAAAAATAGGATAATCAGGAAAATCCTTAATTGAAGATTTATTATCTGGATCATCAATAAAAATTTCACCCGTTACATTTTGAATTGCATTTTGCACATTCACTAAAGGTTTAATTCCGTACTCATTGGGGGTAAAACTTTCCACTTTTATTTTCAAAGAATCCACATTTTTTAAACCTACACGAAACTCATCATAATTAAAATCAAACCCACGACCATAAAATGTAAATAATCCTGCCTCAATCACCCCATCAAAAGTAAAGTCTCTGTTTTTGGTCATTGTTAGCTGACTACCCCGGGGCTGAAAAATTACGTTTTGCGAGTCACTTACCTGAATTTCAGACACACCGGTCATTTCCAATTCAAAAGTAGTAAGATCAAGCAAGGCACTGTGTAATCCTCTCACATCATGTTCAGAATCAAAACGAATAACATCATAGTCAATATAGCCCATACGAGCCCGTATATATCGTTCAGTTTTTGGCATAATTTCAATTACTTTATCTTCGATATCATAATCAATAAGACCTTTATAAAAAAGATTTAAACACAACTGTTCTACATCAACAGGTCTGAATCCTAAATAGTTGGCAAAATCATTTAAATGAAATGTATTAGACTCCTCCTGTTTTTCCAATCTAACCAACGCCACCAAAGGATGTACCTGATCGTACATACCCAATTCATTAAACAATGAATTTCGAAAATAATTTACAGACTCAAAACTTGCCTGATTCACAGAAGAACCTTCCATCCCTCCCATTTTCATGCTCAATTCATTTATATTCCACGTGAGCTGTGGAAAATCCATACTTATCATATGATATGAATTTATATACAAAGCCTTCGATAAATTATCTGAATCTTCATTCCGTATTAACGTTAAATCAGAACTTGGTACATCATACTGAAACAATAACCCTGGATGATATATAGAGTCATTTCCAATATAAATAGTTACCTCAGTATTCTGACCAATAATATCTTCGGGATTGAAAATAAAATTTGGTGCACGACAATATACTATTGTTGAATCTCCGCGTTCAAAAATTAAGGTAGAAGGGACATCTTTATTACCAGAACCAATAACACGAGCACCATACATAGTTACCCCCCCTTTAAAATTAATCCCCGGATAAATATCATCAATATTAAAAACCTGTTGATATGATTGAAAACGAGGATATGAAACATCTTGAGGATTACGAACATTAACTGTCTTTTCTTGCAGTTTTCCTTGAACAGGTTCATCAAAATAATTTTTATTAGTAAACCAAACAGAGTCTGCCTTATACCGATTTGTTTTCATATCAATCTCATAATTTGATAAATCAGCATAAACAACCTCACTATTAAATCCGGCACGTTCCCAACTAACTTTTCCGCCAGTACCTATCCATTTATTTTCGAATGGTAAATAATACCCTGATGCTTGATACAATACAAATTCATTACCTGCAGATTCACACACCAAATCAGTAGGTGGAAAGGTTATTTTCACCTCATGATTTTCTTCATTATAGGAATACTCAAACATACGTAATCGTGCAGCACGCCATGTTGTTGTAGATGATTCATGCAATTTGTTTTCTTCCAATAGAATAATTGTATTTTGCAAAAAACGATCTGTTGCATTCATTCCTACATTTTTAGCAACATATTGAAGAGCTAAATCCCACTCATAATAACTTGGCATAGAATGATCTGTGTCAAAAAACAACTGAATAGCAGTAAAATAATGTAAAAAATGAGGAAAGGCTCTCGCATATTTTTTTAATAATACATTAGATGTTGCAACTATTTTTTTATGTTCCTCATCAGATACAGACTCTTCCCAATAATTTTCCAATTGTCTGTGAAACTTCCTTAATTCCCGGGATTTCGAGGAATTACTAAACACTTCGTCTAGTTGCTCAAAAAACATTTCTCTATTTTCTGCAAATTGCTTAACCTGTGAAAATCCAGCAAAAGTAAAAAAAACGAGCAATACGAAGACTACACTACGCTTAAAAAACACCATAATTACTATTCTTTTGAAAAAACCGTTATTGTCCAATTATTTTTAGTATTGTAATATACAAATTTTAATTTATTCTGCAATGCATGCTCCTTTACAAGAGGCATATCTTTTTCATAAAAACCACTCATTATAAGTATTCCATTTGTATATAATGATTCTGATAAAATTGCCATATGAGCTATTAAAACATTTCTATTAATATTTGCACATACTATATCATACTTCTCTCTAAGCAATTGTAAATTGCCACATTCTACAAATACGTTATTAACCTGATTTAGTTCGCTATTTTCAATAGTATTTTCATAACAAATTGGATCATTATCAAAAGCAAATACAGAATGAGCACCACATTTAGCGGCCAAAATACCGAGCACACCAGTACCACAGCCACAATCGGCAACTTTCTTTCCTGCTATATCGAGTTGTGAAATATATTGTAATATTAAAAAAGTAGTTTCATGATGTCCGGTACCGAACGACATTTTGGGGGCAATCGTTATTGAGTATGTATATCCACTAAAATTCTCATGAAATGGTGCACGTACAACACAAAAATCATCAACAAAAACAGGCTCAAACTGAGATTCCCATTTCTGATTCCAATTGATATATGGTATTTCTTTTTTGCTAACAGAGCACTCCCCCACTATCTGTTGCAAATCGGAAACAACTTCTGAAAACTGGTGTTCATCAAATTTTGATTCCGGTATATAGCAATACAGATTATATATATCTTCGGTAAAACTTTCAAAGTCTATTTCAGATAAATAAGCTGTGATAATATCATGTGTAAAAGCTTTTTTTCCTTTTAAAGAAAAAGTGATTTCTATATAGTTCATATTTTTTTGTATTTGCTAAAACTATGCCTATAGCTTATCAATGATTTAAAGACTGTTATTAAAAAACGTACAACTTAACAAATATTCATTACTGAAATTTACAAAAAATCAAAATTCGGTACTTATGTGTAATAGTAAAAGAATAAAAAAAACTCTCTCCTGACACATTATGTATTCGATGTTTATTCACACCCACTATAATCGTCACATCATAACGTATTGTTAATTTGAAAATAATAATATTATTAACACATCTCTCTTACATAAAAACACAAAAAAAGCAGGGTTCCCCTGCTTTTTTATCTTATTATGCAATTATTATACGATTAATATGAAGAAATTATTGTATTAAAATCATCTGCTTTCAATGATGCACCACCAATAAGTCCACCATCAACATCAGGATTAGCAAATAATTCTTTCGCATTTTTCGCATTGCAACTTCCCCCATATAAAATAGAAATTTCATCTGCTACGTCTTGACCAAATTTATGTGCAATAGCATCACGAATTGTTTTATGTATTTGCTGAGCTTGTTCTGTTGTTGCAGTTTTGCCGGTACCAATTGCCCATATAGGTTCGTATGCAATTATTAGTTTTTTAAATTCAGCAACCGGTAATTTAAAAACCGTTTCTTCCAGTTGATTTATTACAAAATCATCCTGTTTCTCTGCTTCACGTATTTCAAGAGGTTCACCACAACAATAAATAGGCGTTAAGTTATTTTCCAGAGCCAACGCAAGTTTTTTGTTCAGGACTTCACTTGTTTCGCCATAATATTCACGACGCTCACTATGTCCTAAAATCACATATTTTGCACCAGAAGAAGCTACCATTTCAGCAGAAACTTCTCCTGTAAATGCACCTTTTGGTTCTGCTGCACAATTTTGTGCTGCAACAGATATTGCCGGATTAGTAACTGTTTTTACAACTTCGGTAATGTGAACAAACGGTGTTCCTAAAATAACAACCACATCGTCGATAGAAACTTTATCATTTACTTCTTTAGCCAACGCAACACCTTCTTGTAAATTTGTATTACATTTCCAGTTTCCTGCAACTACTTTTTTTCTCATATATATCTATTTTAAATTATTAAATACTACAATTATTTTATTATTTCATTTTCAAACTCCTCAATAGAAGGAAGTGTATTAGAATGCCATTTATTTATAACAACACCATTTTTCAACAATACCAATCCCGGATTTGCCCGTACAATTGTTTTTAACGGGATATCATCGGCATCTAACATTTCAAATTGTGCATGCGTTTTCTTTTTAAATTTCTCAATTTCTTCATCCAAACTAGAAGTTGCACCATAAAATTTAACATCATTATTCATTGCCCACTCACATATATCATTTATATGATTCATAGACTCTGTTTCTGTTGATTTAATATCATATGCAACAAATAAAAACACATACCCCTTATCAGAAATAATATCACACGTACGTTCCTCCGAATTTTTACTAAATAAAAAATTATCTACACGAAATATCTCTTGACCCGGAAACAATGAATCTAAATCTAAATCATTTTTTTGCACAATCTCTTCTCGAACAGGTTCATCAATATTGTACTCCCATATAGTATCTTGTGGATAATCAGTGGAAATATTAAATAACTTATGTTCTCCTGTTTCTTTGTGTATAAATTCAGCATACAACACTTTTTCTTGAGCACTTTTTAGACCCGGTGTGCAATTCGAACTTACTAACTTAGTTCCTACTTTATATGGTCTAAAATCTATCGGTGGTAAATATTCTAATGCATATACTGACATGCCTACAGAACAAAGCATAAAAAAACCTACCATTACACCGGACTTAAACCGGGTCGTAATATAAGAAAATTGCGAACGTTTCATAAAAATAATAATTACTGGTACTAAAATAACCAGATTTTTTACAAAAGTTTGCCAATTGGTAAGTATCAATGCATCACCAAAACAGCCACAATCATGAACTAATTCAGAACCGGTAATATTTTCCTGCAACGCTAAATACAATGTTACCGGCGTAAACCCTATCATAAAAAGCAATGCCAATAACGTAGATATTTTAGGATATATTTTAAACAACAACATTAAGCCAACGACCAACTCTATCATACTCAAAAGTATACCAAAAGTTAGAGCTGTCGGTTCAAGAAAGCCAATACCCCAGGCATCGAAATAATCTATAAATTTATACTTAGAACCTAATGGATCGATTGTTTTTACAAAACCGGAAAAAACAAATAGTATTCCCGAAAAAATTCTCGCACTATGCAATGCATAATTCTTCGTATTAAAAATCAACGTAAGTCCTACAGATGCAACAGACATCATTACTAGCAACATCCACATTTTCGTCCACGTTGCATCCTCAAAATGTGAATAATGTTGAAATAAAATAATTGAAATAAATACGGCGACTAAACCGAGTGAAACTGAAATTCTTTTTTTTGCTTCCATACCTATAAATTTAATTACTACTTTCTTTTTCCAAAACTAATTTTATAAGGGCAAAAACAGAATAATTAATCATATCATAATAATTGGCATCAATTCCTTCCGAAATTGTGGTTTTGCCATAATTATCTTCAATCTGCTTTGTCCTATGAATTTTCATAAGAATTAAATCAGTATATGAGCTCACCCGCATAGAACGCCAGGCTTCGCCATAATCATGATTTTTGTCTAACATTAAGTTTTGAGCATTATCATAGTATGTAGAATATAAACTTATAGTTTTTTGTTTTTCCATTTCAATATCTTCGGAATCTAACAGATCTAACTGAATTAAACCTATTATTCCATAATTTATAATACCTATAAATTCGGGAACAACTCCTTCATCAATTTTTGAAGTACCAGCACGATCTATACTTTTTATTCTTTGTGCTTTTATAAAAATTTGATCAGTAACAGATTTGGGTCTCATAATCCGCCACGCAGTACCGTAATCATCATATTTTTTCTCAAATATGTCTACGCAGATTTTTTTTATTTCCAGAAACTGTTTTTCAGTTTTAGTCATGTTACTGATTTTTTATCTTTTTTTGTACAAAAATATAAATATTTAGATATTTTTATATGAATTCAACATAAAAGTTATATAATAAAATCAATACTTACAAAAAATAATACTATGTCTTCAACTCAAAATCTATACGCACAACAACACCCGATTATTATGGGGATTGTAAACATTACTCCAGATTCTTTTTTTGACGGAGGACAATTTACCAACTCCAAACACATACTCTCTCATATAGAAAAAATGATATCTGATGGTGCTGGTATTATAGATGTTGGTGCATACTCTAGCAGACCCGGAGCAGCATTTGTAGATGAAACCGAAGAATTCAACAGACTCAATTCTATTGTCTCACTTATTAAAACATCATTTCCAAATATTTCTCTTTCAATAGATAGTTTTCGAAGTTCAGTCATACAAAAAATTCATGATACAATCGGCACATTTATAGTTAACGATATTTCCGGTGGAAATATAGACAAAGAAATGATGAAAACATGTGGAAAACTACAATTACCATACATTTGCATGCATATGAAAGGTACTCCGCAAACCATGCAACAATTCACTACATACACAAACCTTATAGAAGAAATTAAAAGTTATTTTTCACACAAGATTGAACAAGCTGATAAATATAATATTCCGGAAATAATAATAGATCCGGGATTTGGCTTCAGTAAAACACGTGAACAAAACTACCACTTACTTGCACATTTAGATGAATTTCAGTCATTACAAAAACCTGTTTTAGTTGGATTGTCGAGAAAATCAATGATATATAACACCCTGCATACAACACCACAACAAGCACTCAATGGCACAAGTATACTCAATACTATTGCAGTAGAAAAACATGCATCAATATTACGAGTTCACGATGTGAAAGAAGCTCGGGAATGCATAGTTCTAACACAGGAACTGCTAAAGCAAAAATAATTTCACAAAAAAACAGGCTTTTTTTAAAAAAAGTATTTGAATTGAAAAATTAAGTATTATCTTTGCAGCCATTAAAATCGAAGGAAATAAAATTTACAACGATGAATATATTAGACGAAGTAAAAAACGAAATTATAGAGAAAAAACAATGGCCTGATTTTAGTAGCGGTGACACAATTACCGTTCACTATAAAATTAAGGAAGGTGATAAAGAACGAATTCAGCTTTTCCGTGGAGTTGTGTTACAACGCAAAAACGAAGCAGAAACAGAAACGTTTACAATTCGTAAAATGTCAGGAAACATTGGTGTTGAACGTATAATACCTATTAATTCTCCAATGATTGAAAAAATTGAAGTAAACAAAAAAGGTAAAGTTCGACGAGCTCGTATTTTTTATTTACGCGAAAGAACTGGTAAAAAAGCACGTATCAAAGAAAGACGATATTAATATATTTTCTACTCAAAAAAAAACAAGCCATATTCATTTTAATGTTTATGGCTTTTTTTATTATGATTTTTATTACTTTTGAAAATAAAAATCATGGCATTAATAAAATCAGTACGTGGTTATACACCACAAATTGGCAAAGATTGTTATTTTGCTGAAAATGCAACTATAATCGGAGATGTTGTAATTGGGGATTATTGCAGTATATGGTTTAATGCTGTTATACGAGGCGATGTAAACTCCATTCGCATAGGAAACAAAGTAAACATACAAGACGGTGCAGTACTCCATACATTATATCAAAAAACCAAAATCTTTATTGGTAATAATGTTTCTATAGGTCATAATGTAACAATCCACGGTGCTGTTATTGCAGACTTTGTTTTAGTTGGCATGGGGGCTACAATTCTTGATGATGCAATTGTTCAGGAAAACACAATTATTGCAGCAAATTCTCTTGTTCGCTCGGGCGAGAAACTAGAACCAAACAGTATATACGCAGGCGTTCCTGCAAAAAAAGTTAAAAACATCGATCCGGAACAAACCAGAGAGATGATACTGGGAATTTCAGAAAATTATCTCATGTATTCAGAATGGTACAAATAAAATTATAAATCAATCTTCTGAGATTCTATTTCTTGATTCATAAAAGTGCTTCCTATAGTATTAAAATTTGTACAACTATCAGTTGTGTAAAAACACCGACGTCCTTCTTGAATTAACGATTGCTCAATGTCCGGATGTCTGTGCAAATACTTCCCTAATTGATCGGCAACAATTTCTCCCTGATTTATCACACGCACCCCAGGAGGAATAAATTGAAGTATCTTAGGCATAAGTAACGGATAATGCGTACATCCTAATAAAACAGCATCAATGTTTTTATTTTTAGCAAATAATGTTCGTATTTCTTGCTGTACAAAATAATCCGCACCACGAGAATCTGCTTCGCGATTTTCAACTAATGGAACCCACATAGGACAAGCTTGGCTATGTACTGAAATAGTAGGAAAAAATTTACGTATTTCTATTTCATACGACTGAGAAGCAACTGTTCCCTGAGTTGCAAAAATACCAAGATTACCGTTTTTTGTAAATGTATGTGCATGCTCTGTACATGGTCTAATCACCCCTAACACTCTTTTTTCGGGATTCATATATGGTAAGTCGTTCTGTTGAATAGACCGAAGAGCTTTTGCTGATGCAGTGTTACATGCAAGTATAACCAAACTACAATTTAATTCAAACAGCTTTTTTACTGCTTCAAGAGTGTTTTTATAAACAGTTTCGAAAGACCGTGTTCCGTAAGGTGCTCGTGCATTATCTCCCAGATACACATAATTATATTGCGGACATACTGATATTATCTCTTTCAATACAGTTAAGCCACCATAACCGGAATCAAAAATCCCAATATTATATGTTGCTGGTTGTAACATAAAAAAAAATGCCTCTAAATTGAGGCATTCATTATTATAATATGACTATTTTTTTATTCTCCTGTAATACCAAGTTGTTTTTTTACCTCGGGTAAAATGTTTTCACTTTTACCTGAAAAATACAAGACCTGACTTCCTTCACTTACATCAAACACATATATATATCCCTCTTCTTCTGCAACAACATCAATAGCTTTTTGAGCTTTTTCTATTACTGGATTCAACAACTCTTCTCTTCGTTCAGATAATTTTTTCTCCGCATTCGTTTGGTATTCTTGAATACGTTGTTGTTGAGACATCAACTCTTCTTCCAACATTTGGCGTCCCATTTCACTTAAAGAATCATAATTTTTTTGAGCATTCATGTATTTTTGATTTAACTCAACACTCATTTCTTCTATCATATCTTGAGCTTCTTTATATTCTTCTTGTAATGTTTGTAAAGCTTTTTGTCGTTCCGGCATTGCCTCTACTAACTTTTGAAAGTCAACATGAGCAAACTTTTGAGCTTGAACGATTCCTGCACTTGATATAATTACTAAAAAAAATGCAACGGTAAATTTTAAAATGTTTTTCATAGGTTTTTTATTATTTAAATTTATACTTTTCATTTGCAAAAATAACCATTATTTTAAATATCCCAAGTTTTTTAAAACCTTATCACTCATGTCATACTTACTATCAGTAAATAACAATGTCATAGAACTGGTAGCCGCATCAAAAATAAAGGCATAATTTTCTTCTTCGGCAAAGGTTTCTACTGCTGTAAAAACCTCTTCCTGAATTGGTTGTATAAACTCCTTCTCTTTTTCAACTCTATCCCCTTCCGGACCAAACCGTCTACGCTGCAATTCTTTGACTTCTTTTTCTTTGTCAATAATCTTTTGTTCACGTTTTGCCCGCATATCTTTTGAAAGCAAAACTTTATCAACCTGATATTGTTTATACATTTCATCCAGCAAATCAACTTGTTGCTGAATTTCAAGCTGCCATTCTTTAGTTAAATTATCTAATTCTTGCTGTGCCTCTTTATATGCAGGAATTTTGCTTAAAATATACTCTGTATCAACATACGCCATTCTTTGAGAAAAAGCTGCACACGATACGAGTAGAACTCCAATTAATACAATAATTTTTTTCATAATACTATTTATTTTAATGTTCGACTTATAATTGTTGCCCGAGCACAAAACTTGGTTGCCAGCCACCTATTGGAACATGAGGGCTTGAATCTGACCTATCAAAACCATATCCAAAATCAAATCCTAACAGCCCCATCATTGGTATATATACCCTTACTCCAAAACCAGCACTCCGTTTAATGTTAAACGGATTATAATTTTCAAATTCCGTCCAGGCATTACCCGCTTCTGCAAAAACTAAGCCATAAATTGTTGCTTCTGGTTTTAATGTCAAAGGATATCGCAATTCAAGTGAAAACTTATTATATAAATTAGCTCCTTCATCCGGAGTTAACGCACTGGTAGAATACCCTCTCAGAGTAACAACATCAACTCCGTACTGTGTTATATTAGACAAACCATCTCCTCCAACATCAAAACTTTCAAATGGAGAACGATAATCTTTATCGTAATATCCCAAAAATCCCATATCAATTCGTGTTTCTAACACTAATTTTTCAGCTATTTCGGTATACATTTTTGATTTAAATGTCCATTTATGATATTCTATCCATTTATATTTATCTTGAACAGACATGTTTTCATCATATTCATCATCTCTAAAACATGAATGCGGCGGAGTTAATTCCAGTCTTAAAGAAAACATAGAACCTCTACGAGGATATAATGGTTGATTTATAGAATTTCTACCAAACGAAGTACCTAAAGAAATACTTTTACTTGTAATACTATCAGGAAATACCGAAGGTAAGCCATATGAGTAATCATTCAACTTATACCGCTTCAAACTTAAATCATTATATAAAGTAAAAAAATCATCCGGTTTTTTTAAGCTACGCTCAATTCCAACAGTTATACCTAATGTTCGCCAATCACCAAAATCTTCACTTGTTCGTTCTTGTCCATTTGCTCGTAATGAATAATATGTAGAAACTCGCAAAGAATTAGGTTTTTCACCACCTAACCATGGTTCTTCAAACGAAAAACTATACGATTGAAACCATCGTGGATTTACAGAAGCACTTAAAGAAACTTGTTGTCCGTCACCGGATGGTATTGGTCGCCATTCTCCTTTGGTAAACATATTTTTGGCTGAAAAATTATTTAATACTAAACGCACCGAGCCAACAACATATTGACCACTCCAGCCTCCGGAAAGTTCAATCTGATCATTAGATTTCTCCTCTAACACATATTCAATATCAACAGTTCCATCTTCTGGGTTTGGTTTTGGATTAATTCCCATATTTTCGGCATCAAAATAACCTAACATAGCAAGTTCCCGTTGTGTTCGAATAATCTCTGATCTATCAAATAATTAACCGGGTCGTGTACGTATTTCACGATAAATTACATGATCATTGGTTTTGGTATTACCTTTCACCGTCACTTTGTCTATAACAGCCTGCGGTCCTTCATATATACGTATTTGAATATCCACAGAATCACCCTCTACCTTTGTTTCGATAGGCTCAGCATTAAAAAACAGATACCCGTTATCTAAATAAACCGAACTCACACCATCCATTCCAAATATACGTTCTTGCAAATAATTATCATTATATACATCACCCGACTTTATTTTTAATATTGCAGACAGTAATTCCGTTGAGTATTCAGAATTACCTCTCCATGAAATATTTCTATAAAAATATTTTGTCCCCTCATCTATGTGAATATCAATTTTCAATAGAGATGAGTCAATAAAATACACAGAATCATGTTCTATAACCATATCTCTATAGCCATTTGTTTTGTATTTTTCAATTATTTTTTTCTTATCTTCTTCATATACATCTGGTATATATTTTGAACGTTTTAAAATAAACCATGATTTACGTTTCGTATTTTTCATTGTCCGCCGCAATTGCCAGTCACTAAATTCAGAATTACCGCTTATATTAATAGATTCTATTTTAACTCTTTCATTCTTAGATATATCTATATGCACATTAGAACGATTAAATTTAACAGTGTCAAGAGTTTCTTGTATATCTACCTCAACATTATAATAACCTTTTTCCTGCAAATAATCAACAATTTTCTTTTTCGCTATATTTTTTTTATTTTCATTAACTTGCATATGCAAATTAAAATCAATCAAATCACGTATATCACTTTCCTCACTTTTTTTAACGCCAGAAATTGATACTGAATTTAAACGAGCACGCTCCTGCAAAAATATCGTTAAATAAATATCATCACCTTCAATTTTTGATGCATATATTTTTACATCAGCAAACAAGTCTTGCTTCCATAATGTGGTTATAATGTTTGATATTTCAGGTCCCGGAATAGTTATGGTTTGACCAACTTGCAACCCGGTTGTTTTAATTATAGGTAAGGGTTGTAAATACTCAATGCCTTCAACTTTTATTTCGGCAATTGTATATTCCTGAGGCGTCAAAAAAGGATCATTTTTTTGAGCATAACTGTTAATAACAGCAATACATACTATTAATAATAAAACGCTTATCTTCTTAATATCTATCATACAAAATTATTTAATCTGTTCTGTTACTTTTCCAAATCTTCGTTCTCTATTTTGATATTCTGCAATTGCCCGCACAAAATTATCTCTTTTAAAATCAGGCCATAATACATCTGTAAAATAAAATTCAGTATATGCCAATTGCCACAATAAAAAATTACTTACTCTATATTCACCACTTGTACGTATTAACAATTCAGGATCCGGAAAATCTTTGGTGCATAAATTATGATTTACCACATCCTGTGTTATCTCATCCACAGACAAAGAATTATCAACACATTGCTGTGCAATTTTCTTTACCATATCGGTAATTTCCCATCGCGAACTATAACTCAATGCAAGTATAAGAGATAATCCTGTATTATGCTCAGTTTTTTTTACAGAATCTTGTAATTTATTTAATGTTTTTTGTGGTAATGCAGACACATCACCAATAACATGTAATTTTACATTATTTTTCAATAATTTATGTGTGTACTTATTGAGCATTTTCACCAATAAATCCATCAATCCGGCAACCTCATTATCAGGACGCTGCCAGTTTTCTGTTGAGAATGCATACAAGGTTAGATATTGTATATTTAATTCTGCGGCACAGGTTACAATATCATCAACACTATTTGCACCTTCATGATGCCCCACCAATCTGTTTTTGGATTTTTGTTTTGCCCATCGACCATTACCATCCATGATAATAGCTATATGCGATGGTAACGCATGTTTATTTATTATATCTAAGTTCATATGGTTTTTTATAATATACAGGACAAGGACTTTGTGGGTTTAAAAAACAAATCATAAATGTGATTGATGCTATTGAATACCAATCATTTGTTGTGTCAAAAGATATTTGTTTATACTCTCTGTACCCCTCACCCA
>JAWOEL010000078.1:0-26749 GCA_046482735.1 Bacteroidales bacterium
AATTATCATTAGTAGGTTATAATAAGTCAATGAGTGCTGCAATGTTAGATTTTTCGTTTAGCTATTTAGCAGGAGCAAAAAATAAAGCATTGTCAAATAGAGGTATTAATATATTTAATTCTTTTTATTCAATACCTACTCATGCTTTACAATATGGGTTGCAAAAGTCTGTAGATAAATAATAATTTAATGAAGAATCTTATTTTACCTATATTATTTTTCATTATTTCTTTTTTTGTTTTAAAAGATTATTTTAATAATAAAAGAAATGATTTAGAAAATAATCCTAAATATACTATTTGTAGAATAAAAAGTACTTTTTATATGAGAGGTGCTCATTTTTTAACTTACTATTATTTTGTTAATAATAAGAAACAAGATGGTCAATTTATTGTAAAAGGTAGATGTGGAGCAATGATTGGGAAATATTATATTGTAAAATATCAAAAAAATAAACCTTCAAACTCAAAAGTTTTGTGCGATAAATATATTACAAATAGTCAGATAAGTATACCGAAAAATGGATGGGATACAATACCGGATACATTACGTTTAAAAGAAGTGCCTGAAGAGTGTAGATGTAATTGGTAAAATTTGAAATCTTACCGGTGCTGGTTACTATGCCACTCAATTAAGCAATCGTAAAAAATCGTGATATTGGAGCGTAGTTTTCACAGCTTGTCTCCCGGATTAATGATGCTTTGTGCTAAGGGAGAATGAGGTGAAAAATGAGTAGAAACCTCGCACAGTGCTATTCCTCCCTTGAGGGAGGTGCCCGAAGGGCGGTGGGTGTGAGTTTGCGGAATTATTTTTTGTGTAAGGCTTATGTAGATAGAAGTTATTAGGTTTTTCTTACAACTTAGTAACACCCTCCGCCCCTCCTCAAGGGGGGATTGCTTTGTGGTAAGGCAGTGCAAATGCAAAGTTCTGAGATAAGATTTAGCAAAGAGCAATTTATTTATGATAGTAGAAACCTCGCACAGTGCCATTCCTCCCTTGAGGGAGGTGCCCGAAGGGCGGTGGTGTTGGAGTGAAAAAAGCATACTCACACAATGGTATTAGTATAAGATAATTTTGTATATTGCTTTTTACTTGAAGCCACAAGAAAGGATTCTTGCGGCATGTAGAACCGAAATTTGCGTTAGCACATGAGTTCAACATAAAAAAGTGTGGTGATTAATGAATATGCTGCAATGATTTTTTATATATAACTATTATTTTTTTATGCAAACTCTTATCTTTGCCAGAATATGAGTAAAAACATATGTCTATTAATATTGTAAGCTGCTTATTTTAGAGTAAACATATGCGTACTCGTACTATATATTTGAATCTACTATAAATTTATTAATGGTATGCCAACATGTTACACTATTCTCTGGATTATATAGCACGTATTACACATAGTGAGTTGCATTCATCAGATCCTGATTTATGTATTACACATGTATATACAGATAGTCGTTCTGTTATACGAAATCAGCAGGGTGTGTTTTTGGCTCTTACCGGCAAAGTGCATAATGGACATGATTTTATAGAAGACATGTATGCGAAATCGTGTAACATATTTTGGGTACAAAAAAATCAGTCATATCCGGTATATGACGATGCTCATTATATTATTTCAGAAGATGTATTGCAATCTTTTCAATATTTGTGTACAAAACACAGAGAACAATTTAACTATCCCGTTATAGGTATTACCGGAAGTAATGGTAAAACTATTGTAAAGGAATGGTTGTATTATCTGTTGTCTCAATCATATTCAGTTATACGAAGTCCCAAAAGTTATAACTCGCAAATAGGTGTACCACTTTCATTATCGTTGTTGTCGGATAATCATGATTGTGCAATAATAGAAGCAGGAATATCACAATGTGGAGAAATGCACAATTTGGCTGATATGATTCAACCAACAATTGGTATTTTTACGAATATTGGCGATGCTCATCAAGAAAATTTTGATACTTATACACAGAAAATAGTTGAAAAATTAACATTATTTCAATCTGTTGATATGCTTGTGTATTGTGCAGATTATGAATTGATTGATGATTTGGTTCATACACACAGTGCTGCTGCATTATATGCCTGGAGTACCAAAAATAAGGGAAACATCAGTGTCGATGTGGAGGCTACAGACCATCAATCAACGTATATACACATCCTGCATCAGGAATTTGAAATACAGTGCGAGGTCCCTTTTGTAGAACGAGCTTCTATTGAAAATGTGATTCCTGTATTATTGGTTGCCCATATGTTAGGCATATCATCAGATGTGTTGCAACAAAACACCTTTTTTCCACAAGTAGAAATGAGGTTAGAACAAAAAAAGGCAATTAATAATTGTACTCTTATCAATGATTATTATAACTCTGATTTTCAAAGTATTAAAATAGCACTTGAGTATTTATTTCAACAAAAACAACATTCACGCTCCACAGTTATTTTATCAGATGTGCAGGAAACAGGTTCCGAAAATGAAAAATTATACACAGAAATATGTGAATTAATACGGATGTATTCTATTTCCCGATTTATAGGTATAGGCCAACATATTTCTCAATATGCCTACTCATGTGCTCCCGAAACAAGTTTTTATACATCAACCGAAGATTTTTTACAATCGGTTCATAGTAGTGATTTTTCTCAAGAAACAATTTTGCTGAAAGGAGCACGAAGTTTTTCCTTTGAACGTATAGCAGAATATTTGGAATTGCAAACACACAGAACCGTGCTTGAAATAAATTTACGGGCAATGATAGATAATTTGAATTATTTTCGTTCATATATATCGGAAAGCACTAAAATAATTGTTATGGTAAAAGCATTTTCATATGGCAGCGGTTCATATGAAATAGCAAATATTTTACAACATCAGCGTGTAGATTATTTAGCAGTTGCTTTTGTCGATGAGGGTATACAGTTACGTAAGGCCGGCATTTCTTTGCCGATAATAGTTATGAATCCGGAGACAACAACTATAAAACAAGCATTTGAGAATGATTTAGAAATAGAGGTATATAATTTTAATGTATTACATGAAGTACACAAAACCGCCTCGCAGTTTGAAGATAAAGAAATCGGTATTCATATTAAATTTGATACGGGGATGGTACGATATGGTTTTGTGAAAAATGATATTGAAAAATTAATTCAATATATACAAAACATACCCCAGTGTAAGGTTCGCTCTGTGTTTTCTCATTTAGTTGGTACCGATGATCCCACGCTGGATGATTTTACACATGCACAAGTTTCGCTGTTTACTGATATATCTACTGAATTTGCATCAGCTTTTGATTATCATATAGATAAACATATACTGAATTCTGCCGGTATAGAGCGTTTTTCACAATACCAGTTTAATATGGTTCGTTTGGGGATAGGATTGTATGGGGTGAGTGCAAAACAGAGTGATTCTGTACGAACAATCAGCACATTAAAAACTCATATTACGCATATACAAACTGTAGAAACAGGTACAACTATAGGGTATGGCCGAAAAGGCAAAGCATATAAAAAATCAACAATTGCTGTGTTGCCTATAGGTTATGCAGATGGTTTGCGTAGATTGTTGAGTAATGGTGTGGGGACAGTTGTGGTACACCATACAGAAGTACCAATAATAGGTAATATATGTATGGATGCAACAATGATTGATATAACAAATCTTGATGCAAAAATTGGTGATGAAGTTATCGTTTTTGGGGAAAAACCTACAATACAGGAAGTTGCACAAAAACTTCATACTATTCCATATGAAATAATAACAGGTATATCTCAGCGTGTGAAACGAGTTTATTTTTATGAATAATTAAGACTGTTGATAACTTTACAGAATATAAATATTTTAACAGATAAAATAAAATAGTGATTAATAATTTGTTATGAATATATAATTTATATATTGAAATATATCATGTTTATTTATGAACAATACATAAAATTTTATAAAAAAACATGTCTAATTATACAGAAATCATATATTTGTTCCATAAAAAAACATTTTAAATATATATATTATGAAACCTTCACATATAGAGCATATAGGAATAGCAGTAAAAAGCATTGATGAGCATTTAGATTATTATGAAAATGTATTGGGAGTGTCGTGTTATAACATAGAAGAAGTTGAAGATCAAAAAGTAAAAACTGCTTTTTTCCAAGTAGGAGATACAAAAATAGAATTATTAGAATCAACTGATCCTGAAGGACCTATAGGGAAATTTATTGCCAAAAAAGGAGAAGGGATTCATCATATAGCATTTGCAGTAGACAGTGTGCAAAAGTTTTTGGATAATGCAGATGATAAAGGCATTCAGTTAATTGATAAAAAGCCACGTCAGGGAGCAGAAGGATTACATATTGGCTTTTTGCACCCGAAATCTACCCATGGTGTTTTAACAGAAATTTGTGAAAATCCAAAAAAGTAAACCAAACTATTTTAAATAAATATATCTTACATTATGAGTAATCAAAATAAATTAAATGAACTAATTGATCTTCGCTCAAAAGCAAGATTAGGTGGAGGTGAAAAAAGAATTGAAAAACAACACGAAAAAGGAAAGCTGACAGCTCGGGAACGAATTGAAATTTTGTTGGATGAAGGAAGTTTCGAAGAGTATGATATGTTTAAAGAACATAGATGTACGAATTTTGGAATGGAAAAAACAAAATTTTTAGGAGATGGCGTTGTTACCGGAAGTGGAACAATAGATGGTCGTGTTGTGTATGTGTTTGCACAAGATTTTACTGTTTTTGGCGGTTCATTGTCTGAAACAATGTCGCAAAAGATTTGTAAAATAATGGATATGGCTGTAAAAGTGGGAGCACCCGTAATTGGAATAAACGATAGTGGTGGTGCTCGTATTCAAGAAGGTGTACAGAGTTTGGCAGGATATTCTGAAATTTTTCAGCGAAACATTCAGTCATCGGGTGTGATTCCGCAAATTTCTGCAATTATGGGACCATGTGCCGGTGGTGCAGTCTATTCGCCGGCTCTTACTGATTTTATATTTATGACAGAACATAATAGTTATATGTTTTTAACCGGACCAAAGGTGGTGAAAACAGTAACCGGAGAAGATGTATCTGTTGATGATTTGGGGGGAGCGACAGTTCATGCCTCAAAATCAGGAGTTGCTCATTTTGTGTCTGATACTGAAGATGAATGTTTATTACTTATTCGTAAGTTATTATCATTTATTCCACAAAATAATTTAGAAGAACCTGTTTGTACAGAATCTGTTGACCCTGTTGAAAGAATAGACGATGCATTAAATGCGATAATTCCTGATAATGCAAATCAGGCATATGATATGACATCTGTTATTGAATCTATTGTTGATGAAAATGAGTTTATGGAGGTTCATAAGGACTTCGCAAAAAATATCATAGTAGGTTTTGCAAAAATGGGTGGCCAGCCGGTTGGGCTTGTTGCAAATCAGCCAAAATATTTGGCAGGTGTGTTAGATATTGAATCTTCTCGCAAAGGTGCTCGGTTTGTGCGGTTTTGCGATGCATTTAATATACCTATAGTAACACTAGTAGATGTACCTGGATTTTTACCCGGAACAAAACAAGAGTATGGTGGAATTATTGGTCATGGTGCAAAATTAATGTTTGCATATGGAGAGGCTACGGTTCCTAAAATTACTATTACCTTGCGTAAATCATATGGTGGTGCTCATATTGTTATGAGTAGCAAGCAATTGCGAGGAGATATAAATTATGCATGGCCAACTGCAGAGATTGCGGTTATGGGTGCAGAAGGTGCTGTTGAAGTATTATATGCTCGCGAAATTAAAGCAATAGAAGACGATGAGGGTAAATTGAAAAAAGCTGAAGAGAAAAAAGATGAGTATAATAAGCTTTTTGCTACTCCGTACAGAGCTGCTCAATATGGTTATATAGATGATGTGATAGAACCACGTAATACCCGGTTTAGAGTTATTCGTGCATTACAACGTCTGCAAACCAAAAAAGATACTAATCTTCCAAGAAAACATTGTAATATACCTTTATAATATAAAATAATTATGATTTTAAACGAAATAGCAAATTTGTCGGAAGGAGTTAATATCCTTGTAGTGGGTGTTCTTGTAGTATTTCTTGTTTTAATAATTATGGTGATTTTTGTGACACACTTAAAATCTGTCATACAGTACTTTTCATCTTTAGGTGAAAAAGTGAAAGATAAGAAAGCAGAAAAAAAATCTGCAGGTACTGAAACTCACGCAGAACTCTCTGGTCAAGAAAATGCTGCAATTAGCATGGCTCTATATCTATATTTGGCTGAGCAACATGATTATGAAAGTGGTGTTGTTACAATTAAAACAGTAAACAAAGCATATACGCCATGGAATTCAAAAATTTACGGAATGAATAACAATTTAAAAAGATAATGTTCAAATGAAAAAGTTTACATTTAAAATAGAAGGTAATTCGTATGATGTAGAAGTACTTCAGTTTGAAGATCAGCAAGCTCAAATCGAGGTAAATGGAACAAAATATGATGTGGAATTAGAAACACCGCTTAAATCTGCGACTCCAAAAACACCAAAACTTGTTCGTAAACCGGCTAATCTCCAGGATGGTGAAAGCTTTATGAAAAAGGTAAGTGTGGGAACTGGTATTAAAGCACCATTGCCCGGTGTAATTATTGAACTTAATACCAAAGTAGGAGATGCTGTTAAAAAAGGACAAAAACTTCTTGTTATGGAGGCCATGAAAATGAATAATGATATTCTGGCTGAAAAAGATGGCACTGTTTCTAAAGTTAATGTTTCTGAAGGTCAGTCTGTAATGGAGGGAGATCTTCTTATTGAAGTTGAATAAATTAAACTATTGTTACATGAAACGAATTATAAATTTCTTTTCTATACTTGTTGTTCTGTTGGGGGTTACCTACGTAGCTCAGTCTTTTGCAAATACCCCTGTAGTTGATGCACAGGATGCTCAACAAGTTGTTCAAGAACAAGATGATAGTAAAACCGGGCAAGAATCTCAAATTATGCTTGGGATAAAGCAATTTTATCACAATTCATCTTTTGCTCATTTTACATATCAGCATTTAATTATGTTGTTAGTTGGTGGTGTTTTTATATTTTTAGCTATCAGATATAATTATGAACCATTATTACTTCTGCCTATAGGTTTTGGGGTGATTGTTGGTAATGTGCCTTTTGTGGAAGGTATGCAAGTGGGTATTTATGAAGAAGGTAGTGTGATGAATTACTTATATTTCGGGGTATTAAAAGGTGTGTACCCACCTCTTATATTTCTTGGTATAGGTGCTATGACAGATTTTTCTTCATTACTTTCTAATCCTAAATTAATGCTTCTTGGTGCTGCTGCACAAATTGGTATTTTCTCAGCATTACTTATTGCTTTGATTCTTGGGTTTACGCCTGAACAAGCTGGAGCAATAGGTATTATTGGTGGTGCAGATGGTCCGACAGCTATATTTATTTCATCTCGCTTGGCTCCTGATTTAATTGGTGCAATTGCGATTGCTGCGTATTCATATATGGCTCTGGTTCCTATTATTCAACCTCCGATTATGAGATTGTTGACTAATAAACGAGAACGTGTTATTCATATGAAACCTCCGCGTCAGGTGTCTAAATTAGAGAAAATTTTATTCCCGATCTTTGGATTATTGTTAACTACAACTTTTTCTCCTCCGGCTATGCCGCTGTTGGGAATGTTATTCTTCGGTAATTTGTTAAAAGAATCTACTGTTACTAAACGTTTAGCAACAACCGCTTCAAACTCATTGATTGATATTGTTAATATTTTATTGTGTTTTACGGTGGGTGCTTCTACGCAAGCAGATGTATTCTTAAATAAAGATTCTCTCTTAATATTTGGTTTAGGTGCTCTTTCTTTTGTTATTGCTACAACTGGTGGTGTATTGTTTGCTAAATTTATGAATCTGTTTTTACCAAAAGATAATAAAATTAATCCGCTTATTGGTAATTCCGGTGTATCTGCGGTACCTGATAGTGCTCGTGTTTCTCAACATGAGGGACTTCGGTATGATCCGTCCAATCACTTGTTAATGCATGCCATGGCTGCAAATGTGTCGGGTGTTATTGGTTCAGCAGTTGCTGCCGGTGTATTGTTGAGTTTTTTAAGTTAATATTTCGTAATTTTAATATACTTTTTTAATAGAAAAGGTTGTTTTTACTTGGTAAAGACAACCTTTTTTTTGTTTTACTCTAACTGTTTGGTTGGAAGGTATAGTAAGAATACAAAATATATTGTATATTCGTGGGTAAAATAGTACATATGCATTCTTTTTTTCAAAAAATTATTCATGTTATTTCTCTTGATAATCAGTTAGATGATTTTGATACTATCCATGATAGTATTGTTAAAGGCATCAATTTTAGAGGAAGTAATTTGTGGATATTGGTGTTTGCAATACTGGTCGCATCTGTGGGGTTAAACATGAATTCAACAGCTGTGGTTATTGGTGCTATGTTAATATCTCCACTTATGGGACCTATAAATGGGGTGGGATATAGTATAGCTACTTATAATTTTCCTTTATTTAGAAAATCAGTCAAAAATTTTGGTTTTGCAGTTGTTGCGAGTTTAATAGCATCAACTTTTTATTTCGCTTTAAGTCCTATATCAACTGCTCATTCGGAATTGTTGGCTCGTACCAGCCCTACAATATATGATGTATTAATAGCTCTTTTTGGGGGGTTAGCTGGTATAGTTGCTATGACAAGTAAACAAAAAGGTAATGTGATTCCCGGTGTTGCTATTGCTACAGCACTTATGCCTCCTTTGTGTACAGCAGGGTATGGTCTTGCAACCGGCCAGTTTATGTATTTCTTTGGTGCATTATACTTGTTTACGATAAATAGTGTGTTTATTGCTATTTCTGCTTTAGTGGTTTCTCAGATATTACGATTTCCTATACGTACAATTATTGATACGCGAAAAAAAGCTCAAATAAACAGGTGGATTTCTATGGTTATTATGTTTACTGTTGTACCAAGTATATACTTTGGGTATGGTTTGGTACAAACCGAAAAGTTTTCTGAAAATGCGAGTCTGTTTGCCAAAACTGTTTCTGTGTATGAAGGAAATTTTTTGTTGAATTATGAGGCTGATCCAAATACAAAAGAGATTACTCTTGTGTATGGAGGGGCGTCTTTTACCCAGGAGCAAAGAAATGAGTTGCAGTCAAAAATGAAAAATTTTGATTTAAATAATGCTACATTAACTATTAAACAAGGGTTCTCGTTTGATGATATGGATAAGGAAAATGCCGAAATTCGTATGTTACGTTCCGAAATCGCTCGGCAAAAAGATATTATTACGGAGAAACAAAGTGTAATTGATAGTATTTCTCTGTGGAGAGATGTTTCTGAACAAATTTCTCAGGAAGCTCAAGCTCTTTTTCCTAATTTAGTTCATTCGTGTACGTATAGTCATTCTCAAATGTATAATCGAGAAAAAGACCGGTATTTAGATTATGCCATTGTTATTTTTCAGGTGTATGATGAACATTTTGATGAAAAAAATAAACAAAAAATATATACCTGGCTTTCTTCACGTCTTCAGGTTCCTCGTTTAAAAATATTTTATGAATATATCCCTGCATCTTCAGAATAGTTTCTGTGAATCTTGTTTGGTGACGGTGGTGTACAGTTTTAAAAAATATTTTTAATGGTTCATCCATTTTTTTTATAATTGAATAATGAGTAGTACATATTTATGTTACCAGTATTTTTTGGTAATTATTGTTAACTTTTACTTATATGATATACGTATAAAATGATTACTCTATACTTGCGAACACTCAATTTGCTGTAAATCATTGACTTGTTATGTTTTTCGGTGTATATTTGTTTTCTAATATATACGTTAATATATATGATAAGTGGTAGGGTTGTATGATTAAGAACTTATTTCTTTTTCATAATAGTAAGATTCTCGGTATGTGAAGTTGGTTACGGTGTATAGTTTTGGTTTATGATTGAGAGTTTTGAATGGAGCATACTGGAGGGAAGGTGAGTACAAACAAGAGAGTGAGTGCCGAGAATATGTAGAGGTTGTCTGATTATATATCAGGCAACCTCTTTTTATGTGTTTATGAATGTCGTGATTTTAGAACTGAAATAACTTCTTCTAATGAGTACCCTTTGTGAACTAATAATACTAAATAATGATACATAAGATCACCTGCTTCACCCAAAAATAAATCTTTATTAGAATCTTTAGCTTCAATAATAAGCTCTACAGCTTCTTCACCAACTTTTTGAGCAATTTTGTTAACGCCTTTATTAAAAAGATGATTGGTATATGAACCTTCTACCGGTTGTTCTTTTCGTGTTTTTATTACTTGTTCCAGATATGATAAGAAATCTGTATTGCTTGTATTAATTTCGTCAAAGCATGTGTCTGAACCGGTATGGCATGTAGGACCATGAGGTTTTGCTTTTATAAGTAATGTGTCTTGATCGCAGTCGATTAATATTTCTACTACATCCAAAAAGTTGCCGGATGTTTCACCTTTTGTCCATAGTGTTTGGCGTGAACGACTATAAAAGGTTACTTTTTTCTCAGTTAAGGTTTTTTCGTACGCTTCTTTATTCATGTATCCTAACATGAGTACTACACTTGTTTCCGCATCCTGAATAATAGCAGGTATAAGTCCGTCTTGAGATTTTGAAAATTGTAATTCCATATAAATGTGTATTAACGAATAGGTATATTTTTTGTTTGTAAATATTTTTTCAAATCAGGTATTGCTATTTCTTTGAAATGAAATATGCTAGCTGCAAGAGCAGCATCAGCTTTGCCATGTGTGAAAACATCTTTGAAATGTTCCATATTTCCGGCTCCACCCGAAGCAATTACCGGTATATCTACCAGTTCAGATATTGTTCGTGTTAGTTCTACTGCAAATCCATTTTTGGTACCATCATGATTCATTGAGGTAAGTAAAATTTCTCCGGCTCCTCGATCATAAATTTCGTGTACCCATTGTGAAGTTTGTATGTCTGTTGGTTTTTTTCCTCCATGAGTATGAACTCTCCATTCATTATCATAAAGCTTGGTGTCTATTGCTACCACAATGCATTGAGAGCCGAATTCTTTTGCTAATTCTTCAACGAGAGTTGGATTACGAACAGCAGCAGAGTTTATTGTAATTTTATCTGCACCTGCTTCGAGTAATATACCAACATCTTTTACCGATGTTATTCCACCACCAACAGTAAATGGAATATTTAGGTGCAAAGCTATCCGTTTTACTAATGAAGCCAATGTTTCTCGTCTTTCCAGTGTTGCGGTAATGTCCAGAAACGTAAGTTCATCAGCTCCTTCTTGTGCATATAATGCACCTAATTCTATAGGATCCCCAGCATCTCGCAGACCCACAAAGTTTACTCCTTTAACGGTTCTCCCATTTTTTATGTCTAAACAGGGTATAATTCTTTTAGCTAGCATGACGGTTGTATTTTCGTTTTCGTACAAACATAATAATGAGCCCTGTAATGATTAAAATTATAATGGGGACACCAATATTGAGGAGTTGCCAATTTGTACGTTCTTGTAATATGCGTTTTTTATTTAATAATCGTATTTGTATATCTTGTGTTCGCAAAGGAATAAAGTCTGTGTCATTGCTCAGGTAGTTTGCAGCATTTAATAAGAATTCTTTATTTCCGGTATATATTTTGTTGTCTATAGCAAAATATTTATAATAATGTAGTGGTTTGGGAACAGTATCTAAACCGTTTATTTCAACTTCATTTTTTATAATATCTGCATCAGCAACAAATATTATTTTGTTTGAATCTGATTTCATTTTTTGGGTAAAATGCGGGGGTAATTTTTCTGTTGTAATAGGGCACGCTCGATTTGTATAAAATGAATACAGATCGCCTTCGTTAAGCGTAGCAACGGGGACGTAATAATCTTTAAAGTAGTTTCCACCAATGCGTTCGAGGATAGAAAATCCCACTTCTACCGGTGCCTGTATTTCTCGGGCATATGCAGAAGAGTTCAGTAAAATGGTTTTCTGCAAATTTCCACCACCTTCTACGGTATCTATAGTGCCGGCAAAATCAGATTTCACTAGTGAAATATCTTTTGTTATTTCGTGTTTTTTATGTCCGCGTAACAGGGGAGAATAATACCATGGTACCGGTTGATAATTTGGTTGCATACCGGGTTGCGACATGTTTAACGGCACTTTTGCACATTGATTATCAAGGAGAAGTGTGTTTTTTATTCGTATTCCAAGATGAAATAAAAAATCAGAAATCTGTAATTGTTTTGGCAAAGCTAGGGTGTGTGATACATGCTGTAAACTATCAGCATTGGTATACACTTTATCAAAAAAGCATAATAAATTGCCATTATGCATTAAATATTGGTCTAAAATAAATTTATCTTCTGGGGAAAAAGCACTGGTAGGATCAGCTATTAATGCAATATCATATGTGTTTAATGAATCGAGAAGTTGCCATGTAGTAATTTTTTCTACAGTATAAAATTCTTTTAATGATGAAATAGCATCGTGTACATAAACGTCCGATGCTTCATTTTGATTTGTAATGTAGGCAATTTTTTTTGGTTTTGTTTGGGTGAGTTGTCGAATACTTTTCAGACACATATATTCGAGTGCACCTAGTGCTTCATACACTTGTTCGTCGGTGGTGTTGCCTATTACATTTGAAAATAAATTTACGGGTACAAACGACGAACTTGTTGATACTATAATACCCGGAACTATAAACCGACGTTCATATTTACCGGTTTCGTCCTGTTCTTGTATGGTATATGGTTTAAGGCCGTATTTTTGTGTGAGCCGATTAAATGCTGCTTTTTTCTCTTTTTTTGTTTCACCTATTTGTAAGGGATCAATATATTTTATTTCAATCTTGTTTCCTCCAATACGTTTGATTGCTTCCAGAAAATCTGCAACTTCGCGTTTCATCTTAGAGAAGGTTAAGGGTAAGTCTCCATGCAGATATACTGAAAATCGTATGGTGTCTTCAAGATTTTCTATTTCATTTTGAGTTATTTCAGACATTGTAAATCGTTGGTCTTCTGTTAAGTCAAAACGAGTATAGAATGAATTCCCGAACCAATTAATGAGAAAAACAATGCATACTGTAATCAGAATATGTTGTGTTGTTTTTGATTTGTTGTGCATGTTTATTTTCTTTTGTTTTGTATTGAAAGAATTGTCATATATAAAAAGAAACCAATAACGCTTAGAAAGTATAATATGTCGCGTGTGTCAATAACTCCTCTGCTAATAGAGTCATAATGTTCACGTATGCCTATGAGAAGAAAGATTGTATTGAGAGTTCCATTTTGAAAAAAATCTGCTATAAAGTCAAATCCTATAAAAAATATAAAACAGAGAGCTGCTGTTATAATAAAAGAGACTATTTGATTGTCTGTGATTGATGAAATAAAAGTGCCAATAGCTATATATACGCCGGAAAGTAAAAATAAGCCAATATAGGCTCCAATGGTTGCTGCAATATCTATATTTCCCGGGGGACTGCCTAAGGCATAAATAGTTACAAAGTAGAGTGCTGTTGGAATTAATGAGAGAAATATAAGAATAATTCCTGCAAGAAATTTTGATAATACAATATCTTTGTCTGTAATAGGGTAGGTAAGAAGTAATTCTATAGTACCACTTTTACTTTCATCTGCAAAAAATCGCATAGTAATAGCCGGAGCCAAAAATAGAAATATCCAAGGAGCAATAAGGAATAATCCGTCTAAACTTGCAAAACCGGTTTGTAAAATATTAATATCACTTTCGAACACGAATAAAAAAAGTCCTGTTCCCAATAAAAAAATTGCTATAACGATATATCCTATTAGAGAACTGAAAAAATTAACTATTTCTTTCCATAAAAGAGTTCCCATACCTGTTTTTTTTACAAAGGTAATGAAAAGCTATAGAGTTACGGGGGAATATTGAATTTTTTTTAATATAATTTTGGACAATGTTCTAAGATATACAGTAAAATATCCCAAAATTGCGAAACTGTTCGGATTTCTACTTTTTCGTCCGGTGAATGAGGTCCTCGAATATTTGGACCAATTGAGATAAATTCTATGTCTGGATATGTGTTTTGTAGTAAACCACATTCGAGACCTGCATGTACAACTTGTAAAGATGGTTTTGTTTGAGAACACTGTGAGTATGCTTTTTCAACAAGAGTAATTATGTCAGAGTTCCATTTCGGTTCCCATGCAGGATAATCATTATCAAAATGACTCTCTAGTCCATATAAACTAAATATACTGCTCATTGTGCACGATAGTTGCATTTTTTTGTGTGTGTCGGAACTTCGTAATAAACAGTTAATTTCTATATGTTTAGCATGAGTTTTTATTATTGATATATTTGTGGACGTTTGTACAGAATTTTGTTTTTCATCATACGAAATTACACCATTAGGACAGGAAATGATACTTTTTGTAAAAGCATGTGTATCTTGAAATGAAATGACATTTTTGGGTACAGAAACTTCTGTATATGATGCAGAAAAAAATGGGTCAGTCTGTTTATGTTTATGTGTTTTTTCTGTAATAAATGATTCTAAAAAAGCCTGAATATTATGTTTATTGTTTTGCGGGGCAATTATTTGTGCTTGGGCGTTTCTTGGAATAGCATTTCGCATATCTCCGGCATCAACAGATACAAGTTGTGCGTTGAAGTTTGCATGTAGATTATGTATAAGTTCACCTATTATGAGTGCAGCATTAGCTCTGTTATACATAATTTCAAATCCGGAATGCCCACCGGTTAATCCATCTATGTGTATTGTATACGATACTGTGTTGTCAGGGGCAGGGCAGGGTACATTTTTCGCTTTACATATAAAATTCCCATCAATACCCCCGGCACAGCCAATAGTTATATCGTGTTCATCTTCGGTATCTGTATTTATTAAATATTTTGCTTGTAACTTATGTGGTTTCAGGGCGTATGCACCAATCATTCCGGTTTCTTCGGTAGTTGTAAATAAAGCTTCTAGCGGACCATGTTTTATGGTAGCAGATTCCAAAATAGCTAAAATACATGCCAGACCAATACCATTATCTGCTCCAAGAGTTGTGTGTGTGGCACGTACCCAGTCTCCGTCAATAAATGGTTTTATAGGATCTTTGGTGAAATTGTGAGAACTTTCCGGTGCTTTTTGCGGAACCATATCGACATGTGCCTGAAGACATATAGTTTCGCAAGACTCATATCCTTTATGTGCTTGTTTTGTGATGATTATATTTCCAGCATTGTCTTGGTAATAAGATAATGAATGTGTGTGTGCAAAATCTTTTATGAAGGCTAAAATTTCCTCTTCCTGATAAGAAGGGTGGGGAATAGAACAAATAGAATTGAAATGTTTCCACACATTTTGTGGTGCTAAATCCACTATAGATTTCATAACAAATTAACCTATTTGACTTAGTTTAACAAGCAGATTTTCTTTGAGAATGGTAATAACTTTACCTTCTAATTTAATAATGCCGTCATGATTTAATTCTGAAAGTAACCGAATGGCACTTTCGGTTGATATCCCGGCTATTTCACCAATTTCTTTACGGGTAATAGATAATTCAATTACCGGATTTTTCGCAACGTTTTTGCTTAAATACAGTAAAGCATCGGCAAAACGTCCGTGAAGTTGTTTATTTCCTAAACTTGTAATTTTATTAAAAAAATGTTTAGAGTTGCGACACAGTTTACCAATTATTTGATTTGAAAACTCGTTGTTTTCCAATAAGATATCTATAAATGTTTGTTTTTCTATTAAACATATTGAGGAATCAATGATTGTTGCTGCAGAAAAATTATAAGTAGTTTCGTTATATATAGAAGATAGCCCTATCCAGTTAACGGGTTTTAAAATATCTATTATGAGGTTTTTGTCGTTAGAACCTTCAAGATATGTTTTTGCCAATCCATCTGTTATTATCATTATATGATTAGCAAAAGCTCCTTGTTTGCAAATTGTTTCGCCTTTTTTATATAAAAGATGAGTACTGTTTTTTGCAATATTATCTTTTTGTTCCTGACTGAGAAGTCTAAATAGCTTGTTTTCTTGTAAAATCTGTTCGAGTGAAACTTTTGGCATCTATCTTTATATTTTATATCACAACAAATATACTATTTTTCTCCTTAATTTTCATCAAGGACATGATTTTTTTTGTCAATTTCTTCTTTTTCTTTTTCTTCTTTTTCTTTAACAATTTCTTCTTTACGCTCATTTTTATAGAACATGAGTCCAAACATCATAACAAATGATGAGAGAAGAATAACTTGAATTATTAAGGAACTGTTGACAAAAGATATTTCATAGGCTTTGTCTATAGATAAAAACAGAAGTATAGTTATCAGTCCTTTTGGATATATGTTTATAAGAGGTTGTACCGGAATGCGAAATATCCATAATAACAGACCTCGAAATATAAATATGGCTGCTACTATAGCAATGGCCCAAATAAATGTGTCGGGATTTAGCAATTCTTCGGTTTCTAATAAATAGCCAAAAAGTAAAAAAAACAATGAGCGTATTACAAAAGTTGCTTCGGTGGTGAGCTCTTTAAATCTATTAACTTCTTTTTCTAAAATATCGGGTCTTAAATATTGTGTCCATTTAAAGTGGAAAAGTTTTGTAACGTTTCCTATAAACAGTCCAAACATCATAATAAATACTAATGCCGGTAAATGATAGTATTTAGATATTGCATATATTAGAATAATTAAAATAATAATTGGTACAAATTTTATGTGGTCGTGTATTTTGCTTAATAATAATGAAAGCCCTATTGTTGCTATAAATGAAATAACGGTAATAAGTATTAGTTGGAGACCGAAATGTATAAATGAGTGGGTATCTAACATTGTATTTATGACAATGAAATTGAAAAAAATAACGCCTAATATATCAGAAAGGCTACTTTCATATATTATAAATTCTTTTTTTAATCGTCCTAAACTTTGAGTGCTTGGTATTGCTATGGCACTACTTATTATACAAAGTGGTATAGCGTTAAGCAGGCTTTTTCGTGTGGAAATAAATTCTCCTTGTTCTGCTCCAAACCATTGAAAAAAATATGATAGTGCAAATGATATTACGACAAGGGGTACCAGTGCTATGATAAATGTTTTTATAATAAATGGAATTTTTGTTTTATCGAAATCCAGTTCAAAAGAGCCTTCTAACACGATTAAAATTAGTCCGATTGTACCTAATAATGGTAAAAAGGAGTGAAGGCCGGGTAATTCTATTTCGAAAAATATTGCAATTTGCCGCATAACCCATCCTAGTAATAATAGTAAAATTACTGCAGGGATTTTTGTTTTAGCTGCTGTTAAATGAAATATATATGATATTAATAGTAAAACACATAATGTTATAATAGCTGGTATTGTCATTTTTTTGTTTTTAAAAATGTGTATGCAAGATAAAAAAATTGTTTTATTAAATATGTTCTTTTTTATAATTATCATTCCTGAGGTATCTAATGCTTTAATTTTTTCGTATTATTGTGAGAGTGACTTTTAATTATATATGTAATGAATATACACACCTTACCTTTTGCCTATGCGTATCATAAATCTGTATATGATTCTAATGGTGTGCCGATAGATTATGTGTTTTTGGAGGTAAATTCTTTTTTTGAACAAATTACCGGTTTGAACGCTCAGCATATTATTAATAAATCAATAACGGAAGTGTTACCGGATATTTCTCAAGATATTTTTGATTGGATTCATTTATACGGGATGGTAGCACAGGATGGACAAACTAAGGAGTTTGTACAGTTTTCGGAACCATTACAAAAATGGTTTAAAGTTCTTGTTACGTCTGATAAAACAGGGTATTTTTCTACATTTTTTTTTGATGCGAGCAATGAATTTTTAATTGCTGCAATATCAAAAAAAATTAATGAATGGGATGAATATTCTTTTAATTATAATGAGATTACGCAGGTTATACAGGAAATTTCGGGTGCTGCCTATGTCGCATTTAATGTGTTTGATTTTACTATTAAAAAATTTGTAACAAAAGGTTTTTCCGAACTTCCGGAAAATACTCCTTATATTAGTTCTCTGTTTAAGGATGGACTTGTTGGTAGAGCCTGGGATTATCGATTATCTGATGAAATATGTGAAAAACGCAATAATACGTTTATTGTTTCTCATTTTACGGAAAAACCACTTGAATCTTTAGTGAAAGAAAGGTTGTTACAACTTGAGTCGGATTTAAATATTGATACTGTTGCCATTGTTCGCACGGGGACTGAACAGGTCGCTGTTGCTGATTGTGTGCTTTTGTATGAAAAAAATACAGATATACAAAATCAAATATTATTTGAGTCTCTCGTTGATATTGTTGGTGCTGCAATTCAACGAATAAATCTTTCTGAAAAATTACGTGTAAATCAGGAACAAATAGTAAACTTTTTTGATGTAAATCTCGATCTTTTATGTATAGCTGATGTTGAGGGGAATTTTATTAAAGTCAATAAGGAATGGGAAAATATTTTGGGATATAGTGCCGAAGACTTAGAAAAAAGAAATTTCTTGGAATTTATTCATCAGGATGATGTTGAGAAAACGCTTGATGCTATGAAATCCTTACAAGAAAATAATCCGGTTGTAAATTTTATTAACAGATACCGTGCTAAAGACGGTCACTATAAATATATTGAATGGCGTTCTAATTCGAAAGGCAATTTGATTTATGCTGCCGCAAGAGATATAAGCGAACATAAAATTATTGAACATGAATTGCGACAGAGCGAAGAGCGGAAATCATCTCTTATTCAAAGTATGAATGATTTGATTTTTGTCTTAAATACTGATTTAGTATTTGAAGAATATCATCAACCAGAAGAGGATATCTTATATATATCTTCAGATTATTTTCTTGGTAAATCATTTGATGAAATTAATTTCCCGGAACCTTCTTATAGCGAAATTCGAAAAAAATTACTTGATTGTCTGCGTACGGAAGAGCCACATCAGATTTATTATTATCTGGATTTTTCAAATCGTCGAAGATGGTTTGATATGCGGATAACCATTTTATATAATACTGAGGGTAAAGTGTCGGGGATAACATGCGTTGCCCGTGATGTTACTGATCAAAAAGAATTTGAAGAAACACTTCACAAATTAAAAACCGCTATGGAGCAAAGTCCGGTAACGGTTGTTATAACCGATAAGGAAGGTGCAATAGAATATGTTAACCCGGCTTTTTCGAAAAAAACCGGGTATTCTTTTGATGAAGTAATTGGTGAAAATCCCAGAATTTTAAAGACAGATAATTTTCCACCTGAAATATATACGGATTTATGGAAAACAATTCTCTCAGGAAAAAAATGGATGGGTGAATTTTTAAATAAAAAGAAAAACGGAGACGTGTTTTGGGAGTCGGCTACTATTTCTCCCATACGGAATTCTCATGGTGATACAACTCATTTTTTAGCAGTAAAGGAGGATATTACAGAACGAAAAAAAAATGAGCAGCAAATTGCGTTTTATGCTGATATGCAGCATATTTTAATTAATATATCTACACAGTATATAAATGTTGAGATTTCACACATAGATGAAACGATTAATAATTCATTACAGGAAATGGCAGGTTTTGTGGGGGCTGACAGGGCATATGTGTTTCAATATAATTTTGAAGATAATACAACATCAAATACGTATGAATGGTGTGCTCATGGTATCGCCTCCGAGATTGATAACCTTCAGAATATTTCTGTTGAAGCTTTGTCTCAAGTGATTGAAAACCATAAGCACGGTAAAGAGTTTTTTGAGTTAAATGTGCCGGGTTTACCCGATGATAATCCTTTGCGGGATATGCTTGAACCACAGGGTATAAAAAGCATTCTTACGGTTCCCTTAATTTCACAGAATGCGTTATTAGGTTTTGTGGGATTCGATTTTGTCCATAATTTTCATGAATATAATGAAAAGGAAAAATCTTTACTAATTGTTTTTGCACAGATGTTAGTTAATTTTCAGGAACGAATATCTGTGTCCGATAAGTTAATAAAAGCTAAAGAACAGGCAGAAATTGCAAATAATGCAAAATCTACTTTTTTGGCAAATATGAGTCATGAGATTCGAACTCCTCTGAATGGAGTAATTGGGTTTACCGATTTATTATTACAAACTTCATTAAATGTTATTCAAAAAGAATATGTTGTAAATGCAAAAAAATCCGGACATGCTTTATTACATGTAATAAATGACATATTGGATTTTTCGAAAATCGAAGCAGGGAAGTTGGAACTCGATATTAGCAAGGTTAATATAATCGAAGTATTTGATAGTGTTATTGATATTTTGAAGTATTATGCAGCACAAAAAAATATTGAGTTATTATTAGATATTGATCCAGCAATACCGCATTATGCTGATTTTGATTTTGTGCGGTTAAAACAAATAGTATTGAATTTGCTTAACAATGCGATTAAGTTTACGCATGAAGGGGAGGTTGTATTATCATTGAATTATACGCAGTTGTCTCATAATAAAACTCGGTATCATATTGCAGTTCGTGATACCGGTATTGGGATAAAAGAAGATGATAAGAAAAAATTATTTAAGGCTTTTTCTCAGGGAGATAATTCAACGACTCGTAAATTTGGTGGAACCGGTTTGGGCTTAATTATTTCTAATTTTTTGTGTGAGAAAATGGGAGGGGCTATAAATATGGAAAGTACTTACGGAACCGGCTCAGTTTTTTCTTTCTCTCTGGAAACAACCAGCTACGAAGAAACGCGAAGTTATAACAAATTACCTCTTCATCGTATTGTAATTATAGATGATAATGAATCTAACAGGAACATTATTGAAAAGTATTGTGCATTTTTGGGGCTGGAGTGTATGATTGCTCAAAACGGAACCGAGGCCTGTGCTCTTATTCAAAAATCTCCTAAAATTGATGCGGTTATTGTTGATTATGGTATGCCTGATTTTAATGGATTGGAAACAGTTAATTATATTCGTCAGAATTGTAATTATTCAGAAGAGGAATTACCTGCAATCGTGTTAAGCAGTTCGTTGCAAGATGAATCTTTCTGTGCGGAATGTAAGTCGTATGGTATTGCGTTTAATCTTCCTAAACCCTTAAAGTTTAAAGATTTGTATTATGCGTTAGAAAATATTTATATCAAAGATAATTATTCTGAACATGCTGTTTCTATACATGCAAATATTGAAACTATTGATACAATACCTCATGAGATAGCTTTGCTAATTGTTGAAGATGTAGATGTTAACAGAGATATGATTACGCTTATGGTATCTCAGTTAATGCCGGAAGCTCATATTTTTATTGCGAAGAATGGTGTTGAGGCTGTTGAAATGTTTAAGGAAAAACACGTTGATATTATTTTGATGGATGTTCAAATGCCTGAATTGGATGGGATAGAGGCTACCAAACAAATACGTGCTTTAGAAAATGATACGCATGTACCAATTATTAGTCTTACGGCTCATGCATTAAAAGAAGAACAGGAAAAGTGTTATAATGCCGGAATGGATGATTTTTTGTCTAAACCGATAGATCTTGATAAATTGTATACTGTACTGAGTAAATATGTGAATGTATCATCTGATGTATCTGAAAAGAATATGCGAACAGATGCAAATGAGCCGGCTTTTTTAAACGAAATTGATATTTCGAAGGGACTCCAGCGTGTTGGTAATGATAAAAAGATATATTATTCAATGCTTTCTTCTTTTGTTCACGATTATACTGATGTTGGTATGGTATTGAAAGGTGCTTTGCATGATGAAGATTATACAAACATAGAATATATTGCTCATACGTTAAAAGGTGTTGCTGGTAATTTGGCAATAAATCGTTTGTCTGATAGTGCAGGTACATTAGAAAAGCTTGCAAAAAATAAATCGAGGATTTCATTACAATCTCATATTGAGATGTTTGATTCAATAATGCATATTGTATGTGAAGAAATTAATCGCTTACTTGCAGATAGTCCCCAAAATGACGTATCTGAATATGAGTTTCTTTGTACATTACAGGATATATTACGTGAAAATCCAATGGAGGCACATGATTTCTATAATGAACATAGTTTTGTGTATGGTTTTGAACATAATGATGAATATCAATTATTACATAGTTCATTCGCGGTATATGATTTTGATACCATTTATAAGGAATTGGAACGTATTGTATTAAATTTTTAAATGTTGTGATATGACACCTGATAGTAAAAAAGGCAGTATACTTATTTTAGATGATGAGAAAACAAATATTCAGATTATTAGAAAGGAGCTGGATGGAGACTATACTGTTTATTATGCCTTAAAGGTTGATGATGCTTTTCAGATACTTGAACGTATTTCTATCGATTTAATTTTACTCGATATTATGATGCCTCAAATGGATGGATTTGCATTTTATTCACAATTGAAAAAACGTGTTATAAAAAATCCTCTTGTTCGGGTTATTTTTATTACAGCTAAGAATGATATTGATACTATGTTGAAGGGGTTTGAGGTTGGTGCTGTTGATTATATTACAAAGCCTTTTGAGGTTTTAGAATTGCGTGCACGGGTGAAAAATCATATGGATTTAATTCAGGCAAAGAAAGATGTGGAAACTATTAATGAAACGCTTGAAATTCAGAATTCAGCAAAGGACAGGTTGTTTTCTATTATTGGACATGATTTGCGTAATCCTATTGGCGGGGTTAAGTCGTTTTTAGATTTATTATTACGAGAAAAAGATTATTCAGATACTGATTTAAAGCGTACTTTTAATGTTTTATATGAATCAACTTCAAAAGCATATTCATTATTGGATGATTTATTAGTTTGGGCTAAGGCACAAAAAAATGAAACTCGGTTTTCTCCTCAAAAAAAATCTATTTTGTCTGTAATTCAAGAAGTTAATTCTTTTTTAGTTCTTCAGGCTCAAGAAAAACAAATAGATATATCTGTTCTTTTCGAAAAAGATATTCATGCTTATTTTGATTATGAAATGATTAAAACGGTATTTCGAAATCTGATATCTAATGCAATTAAATTCACTCCTGAACAGGGGCGTATTTCTATTGATGTAAAAGAAGATGAGGGAATGCTTACATGTATTGTTGCTGACACGGGGGTGGGGATTCCTCCTGAAAATATCGATAAATTATTTGATAAAAAGTCATATATAAAAACTGAGGATACGAATAATAATATTGGTACCGGTTTAGGGCTTTCTATTTGTTATGATTTTGTATCAAAACATGACGGGAGTTTATGGGTAGAAAGTAATGAAGGGGAGGGTACTTCTTTTTATTTTACCCTCCCTCGTGCATAAATTATTTTTTTACAAATAATTTTTGTGTTCTGTTGTTCTGTGTATTAATTGTTACAATGTATGTTCCCGGAGATAGATTTCTAACATCTATTTTTTCGCCGGAATATGTTTGCAATTCTATTTGACCGTATCTGTTTTGAATAGTTATTGATAATATATTATCTTGTTGAGTTGATACTGAAATATAATCGCTTGCAGGATTCGGGTACACTGTAATGTTTGCATGCTTGTTTTCTACTGAATGCGAAATTATGTTTGAATAACTGTAGATTCCATTGTAATCTGTTTGTTTTAAACGGAAGTATAATATGGTATTGTTATATGTTTCATTAATTGTATACACGTATGAGTACATATTTTGTATCGATGTAGAACCTTGACCATCAATGGTTTCTATTGGAACAAAATCAATTCCATTTGTTGAATATTCTATGGTAAAAAACTCATTGTTTGTTTCTGATTCTGTTGTCCAGTTTATGGTAATGTCTTCCCGGTTTTGGGTAACAGTAAATGAGCTTAGTTCTACCGGTAACGTAATGTTGTAATTTTCTTCCACCCAATTAACCAATTCAAATTCATTATTGATAAATGTTTCTAAATCTTCTATGTCATTATCAGCTTTGTTAACATCAGAATCTCCTAACACATACATATGTCCGTCAGGAGTAATATCTAAAGTTAAGCTTTCAGTAATAAAATTCCCAAAAACGGTTAATATACCGCCGGTTTCAATATTAAGATTTCGATTACTTTCAAAATTTCCGAATACTAAAAACACGCCATTTCCATTGACAATTACTTCAGAGTTGTTTTGTAAAATGAAATCTTCTGTAACAATAAGAGTGTCTTCTGAATTAATGGTTATTGTATTATTATTTTTTAATTCAATAGTTCCGTAATAGGTAATTGTTCCATTGATATGTATGTTTTGATTATTTGAATTACCAAGAGCAGGCATGTCTTCATTAATCCAGATTTGTGGAGTTAGCCAATTTCCTGTTTCCTCATGTGTGAAAAATTCTTGTGAGAAAATGTGTAAACTGCTAAATAAAAGGGCTATATATACGATTATTGTTTTCATCTCAGTATGTTTTAAATTGTGAATTTACTTCATATGTAAAGATACTGTTTCACAACACTTTGATAAAGAAAACAGGGGGATCAAAAGGTTAACAAATATGGTATGGAGGGGTAACAAAAGGTTAACAATTATATATAATAATTCCGTTTGTCATTTTTTTAGACAACTATTTTAGATAAAAAAATGAATTTTATGAGAATAAAGAGTATACTGATTAGAAACTCATTACATATCCGGTTAAGTTTTCTTTTGGATGTAATTGAAGTTTTTTACGTAAACGCGAACGCGCAACTTTGAGACTTTCAGGAGAGGTATATGTTATGTTTGAAAGTTCTTTTGTCGATAAATTCAGTCGCAGTAAGCTGCATAATTTTAATTCGCCGGGAGTTAAATTTGTATGTTTTTGGGTAAGCTTTGTATAAAAATCCGGGTATACTTTATTAAACTGTTCATCAAAATGCTTCCATGAATTTTCTGATAATGCAGAATTAAAGTCTTGTTTGAATTGAGAAAGAGCTTTTTTGCATTCATCGCTTTTGTTTTCGAGACTTTTGAAAATTTGTTTTAATAATTCAATATGTTCATTCCTTTTCATTGCAAGTGAAACCAATTCTTGATTTTTGTGCTGAATTTCAAGTTTATGATAATGAATCAGTTTTAGTGCCGATTTTACCCGAGCTTGTAATTCCGGAAATTCAAAAGGTTTTCGTATAAAATCAATTACTTCATATTCAAATGCTTCGATGAGGTGGTTGAGTTCTGTCATCATTCCGGTCATCATGATAACCTGAATTGATTTCAGTTTTTCGTTGCTTTTTATTGTTTTTAACACATCAAGTCCGTTTACCTGTGGCATATTCCAGTCAAGTAAAATTAAATCGGGAAGAATGTCAGGGATTTTTTCAAGAGCTTCTTTTCCGTCGTGGGCTTCAAAAATTGTGTAGAATTTTTCCAATGATTTTCTAATGAATAATGTGTTCATTAAATCATCGTCTACGATTAATATTTTCGAATCTGAAAGCATGTATTATAATTCAATTTTCTGTAAACAAGCATGTAAACTGTCTTTCCAATACGGAATAGTCAGTGAATATGTTTCTTTTATTTTTGTTTTGTCCAGCACACTGTAAAAAGGTCGCTGTGCCGGGGTGGGATAGTCTTCTGTTTTTATTGGATTTACAGTACATGTTATATTACAATATGCATGTATTTCTTTGGCAAAATCATACCAACTGCATACGCCTTCATTTGAGAAATGATATATACCGGGAGTAAATGTGTTTGTATGTCTATCTACGGAAGAAATAATGTGGATAATAGCTGTTGCTAAATCATACGCATATGTTGGTGTGCCTATCTGATCAAATATTACCGATAATTCGTCTCGTTCTTTCCCTAAGCGAATCATGGTTTTTACAAAATTATTTCCGTATGAAGAATAGAGCCATGATGTTCTGATAATTAATGTTTTGTTGTGGTTTTGCAATGCTAGATTTTCGCCTTCCAGTTTTGTTGTACCATATACTGATTCTGGATGTATAGTGTCGTCTTCGGTATATGGTTTATGATTTTTCCCATTAAAAACGTAGTCGGTTGAGATATGTATAAATGGTATATCTTTTTTGTGTGCAACATGTGCCAATATGCCTACAGCTTTTGCATTTAGCGTGTGTGCCTGTTCATATTCTGTTTCTGCTTTGTCAACTGCTGTGTATGCAGCACAGTTTATTACATAGTGTATGTTGTGTGTTGAGAAAAATGCTTGTACAGCATGTTCATCAGTAATATCCAATTCGTGATAATCGGTAAAAATAAAAGTGAAGTCGGTGTTGTTGTGAGCAATTTCTTGTAATTCACTTCCTAATTGTCCCTTTGCGCCTGTTACTAAAATGGTATTCATATGCTTTGGTTTTTATGAGAGTGAATGGTGGTTTTTTTTAAATTAAAATGGACTACTTATTTCAGATAATATGGGTTGTTGTGCATCTTTGGGTGAAATAACAGCTTTTTCGGACGGTATGTGCCAATCTATATTAATTGCCGGATCATTGTATACAATGCCCCCTTCTGTTTCCGGATGATAATAGTCGGTACATTTATATTGAACAATTGCTGTTTCGCTCAGAACCGAAAATCCATGTGCAAATCCGGCAGGAATAAGGAATTGTTTATGGTTTTCTGCGGTTAACTCTACGGCAACATATTTACCAAAAGTAGGAGAGTTTGTGCGGATATCTACCGCAACATCTAAAATTGCCCCCTGAACCACACGCAATAATTTTGTTTGTGCATGCGG
>JAWOEL010000126.1:0-12616 GCA_046482735.1 Bacteroidales bacterium
ATATGAATGCTGATGTTAACGTGAGTTCGACGTAATTTTTCAAGTTCAGGTTGATGTAAAATGCTGAAGATTAAGGCAAATCGATGAATCTTATCGGGATAAGATGAAGAGATGTAACGCACATATTCAATATTTTACACAAAGCAATCAATGAAACGCTTATGAACAGCAATCTTCTTCTTAAAAATAATTCGATTTATCCCGATAATATTCATTATTTTTAATCGAATCGTACTATTTCTAAGCGTTCTGAACTCAAAAATTATATCGAACTCACGTTATTATATTTGTTTCCTGCTACTATTCCCTTTATATTGCGTTTCATACTCTAAACAGATACATATGAACAGCATAGATATTTTTGGCATACGAATTCTCGAACCGGTTGGGAGTGGCACCGATTTAATTGTTTCGGCTGTGTGTTTTTACGCTTTTTATATGATTTCGACTCGTAAATCTTCGGATATTCTTTTTACCTATTATAAATTGTATTTTTTACTTATGGGTATAGCTACAATTTTTGGCGGCTTGCTGGGACATGCATTTATGCACTACATAGATTTCGCATGGAAACTACCGGGTTGGTTGATAAGTATGCTTGCCATAATGCTGGTAGAACGTGCTTCTATAGAGCATACCCGCTCGGTATTGAATCCTAAAATCGTACGTGCTTTTAAAATTGTAAATACAGTAGAATTATCTGTTTTCGTGTTTCTTACCTTTTATTTTATGGACTTTTTCTTTGTGGAGCTGCATTCGGGGTACGGGCTCATGTTTGTGGTATTGTCGCTTCACGCATTTTTGTATTATACCAATAAAAATGCTGCCAGCAAAACCATATTATGGGGCGTAGGTGTTGCCGCTGTTGCTGCACTTATTTTTATGAATGAAATCAGTATTCACCAGTGGTTCAATCACCTTGCATTAAGCCATACCATAATGGCTATAAGTGCGTGGTTGTTTTACAAAGGGGTAATGAAGATTGAAGATACAAAACCTACAGTTTAATCATATATACCGCTATCAGAAACATACACAATGCTATAATTGCTCCGCCAATAAAGGCAAAATTAATGCCTCCCATTAGGTAAAATAATCCAATAAACACCGGTCCAACTGTTTGCCCGATACGGAGAATCATGCCGTTAATTGACATGAATCCGGCACGTTCACTTATGGGGGCAAAAGTAACTAACACATTGGGAATACTCGGAATAAGCATGCCATGTGCAAGACCAAAACATACCAGCGGAAATGCCAAATGCCACCACTCTGAAACGATGGGAATGGTGAGCATTGAAAGTCCATATAACACAAAACCGAGTTTAAATATCTGAATAGTTCGTAATTTTCGTTGTATACGTGCCAATTGAGTAGAGGTAATTGCCGTTACCACCGAAAATGAAGACATAACCACACCAATGTGCCATGGTAAGGCATCAAACCGCTCTTTTAACAATTGTGGAAAATAGGTTAAATATGATCCATAGAGAATAATAAATAAAAGAATATTTATAATAAACAGTGCCCACACAGTTCGTTGATTAATATATGTCCATACCCGGCTCATGTATTCAGAAAAGGTCACTTGTTTTGTTGGTTCGGGATTGTTGAGGCAGAACAATAGCACAAATGCCGTGGGAATTGCCAATAAGGTAAGTAGAAAAGGGAATTGCCAGCCGGCCATTGCGAGTGCACCACCAATACCGGGATACACTGCGGTACCAATACTCAATACACTGGCATTGTAACCCATAACAGCTGTTCGTCGTTCTCCGCTAAACAAATCACCTATCAATGTTAAATTTAATGACCCTAAGGATGCTCCGCCAACTCCTTGAAAAAAACGTAAGAGCAAAAGCACCCGCCAGTCTTGGGTAAAAAAGCAAGCTCCACCGGCAATACCAAACAATAATAAGGACGGAAATAGTATTTTTTTTCTGCCCCATTTATCGGCAAACACTCCAATAGCGGGAGATAAAAATATTCCGGGTAACGTAAACACTGTTATGAGCAGAGCAACTTGTGTTGGCGTAATGCCAAAATGCTCTATAATTTGCGGCAAAGCAGGTGTAATGCTAGCTACACCCATAACTGCAATTAATGTTATTAAAAAAATTATTGTTATATTTCGTTTATCCATGCCCTGAAAATTTCGGCAAAGTTACAAAACCAAACAGGTATTCATATTAGTTGAATATAAAAAAACATACTCATATTAAAATATTACCAATGAATTCATAATGAATTATTTCCGAAAAAAATTAAAATACATGTACCTACTGTTTAGGTATCCACACACTATCTATTTCAGCACATTTTCCGAAATTACTAACTAAATAGCATGTATAAAAAAAACTTGTAATATCTGTTCAAAAAACACAAGATTTATTGTAAAGTTAATGAAATATTAATCTTTTTATTATATTTGTATACTTCAAAAAATGTATAGAAAAATAAATATATGAAAACAAACGCATTTTTAAGTCTTTGTATACTTTCTTTCATGCTTATTTCATGCGAACAAGAAGAAGGTGAAGGTGGTTTAAATACCATAGAAGGACATGTTTATATTCAGGATTTAGATCCGAATCTTCAAAAAATTGGCTCACCCTACCCTGCGGTTGATGAAGATGTTTATATAAAATATGGCAACTCACAATCTATTGATGATGATGAGCCAACAAGCGATAGTGGCTATTTTGCATTTAAGTATCTCATGCCGGGTGATTATACTTTATTTGTCGAATCGGACGATACAGTTTTGTTTAAAAATGAAAAAGACATTATTATTTCGCGGGACGTTAATTTTCCCAAAAAAGAACAAACTGCTTCGCTCGATACTATTACCATATATAATCATCTTGATTATGACGACGGCACTGCTGTTATAACGGGTTCAGTTACCGAAATTATTTATTTTGATGATATTTTTGTTGCGAAAGACACGTTTCCTGCGAAAGACAAACAAGTCTTTTTGCAAAGCAACAATCAACCCGGAATAATTGAACGTATACGTACTGCTCATGACGGAACATATATATTTCCAAACATAATACCGGGTGAATATTATGTCTACACATTAACAGAAAAAGAACCTGCTGGTGACTATACAGCACTTGAAGATTCAGCTGTAGGTATTCAAATTAATATAACAGATGAAAATGAGCGTATAGAAATTCCGAATTTTGAAACTTCAAGTTTTTAACCAAACAGATTACAAATTATGACAAATTTTATACTGACACATAAAAGTTAATTTACATACATGAATGATGATATTACACATATTGTTTCCGAAATTAAACCAATTTCTTTGGATGAAATGGATTCGGTAAAATTGTTGAACAGAACAGACACGAAATTTGTGTTTGCTGCCCACAAATTACCGTCTATATTAGAATACGTGAAAAATGATTATGCAGTGCTTCATGTAGATGGAAATCCATTTCAGAAATACGAAACAATTTATTATGATACACCCGACAAAAAAATGTATCATATTCATCAGGCAGGAAAAGTAAATCGGTATAAAGTACGGCATCGCACATATTTATCTAGCGGCATCGCTTTTTTGGAAATTAAATTTAAAAACAATAAAAAGGTAACGTTCAAAAAACGTATACCATATGATATTTCGCAAGGATTAAAACCGGCTCAGGATTTTTTACAGACTCATTCTCCTTTTTCATGGTACGAGTTAAACCCTGCGTCAATAGTTTCATATACACGGATAACGTTAGTAGATTTAAAACAGGGAGAACGAATAACTATCGACTCTGATTTATCTATTACCAATGCACAAACGCATAACTGTGCAGACTTTTCGCATGTATGTATTATAGAACTTAAACGAGAAAAAGGCAAATCGAATACAAGTATGGCAAAAGCATTACGCAAAAACAGAGTATTTCAAAAAAGCATGAGTAAATATGCAATTGGAACAGCTGCAAGCCATAATGATGTACGGTTAAACAGATTTAAAAAGAAATTACGCTATATAGAAAAATTAAAATAAATAGTATATTAAAATTATGGAAATTTTTGGAATTGAGATTATTGATGTTGAGGATTTTTTAGAACTGCTAATACGGTTTTCGTTCAATTTTTTGATTATTATCTTTATTGTTCGATACTTATATTATAAAGTTTCGCGTCGAAAAGATTTTTTGTTTACCTATATTCTTATAGCCGTTGTTGTTTTCCTTATCAGTTACATGTTAAGCAGCGTTAAAATAAAATTAGGTTTTGCTCTTGGTTTATTTGCGGTGTTTGGCATTTTGCGGTACCGGACGATACAGCTCCCTATTAAAGAAATGACGTATTTGTTTATTGTTATTGGCATTTCAATGATTAATGCCTTAGCAAATAAAAAAGTATCGTATGTTGAGCTCATATTTACCAATTTTGTGGTTATTGGTATTATTTATTTATTGGAACGCGTATGGTTACTCCGTCATGAATCATCAAAACGTATTCGCTACGATAATATTGAGTTAATTAAACCCGAAAAACATGCTGAACTAAAAGCCGATTTGGAAGAAAGAACAGGCTTGATTATAAACAGAATAGAAGTTGAGGATTATAATTTCTTAACAGATTCGGCACGGGTATATATTTATTATTATGAAAAAGATAATAAAATAGATCATGATGCACGGGACTATTACAGTGCGGATGATGACGATTAAAAATGAGAAAAAATAGTTTTATATATAGTTTTTTTGTCGTATTGTGCTACATTCCTGCGGTGGCATTTTCGCAAATTCATACTTCTGAATTAGATGCAGAATTCGGTGTGGATTTTGAACTGATAAAAGATGTTGATTTTGAATGTGCCGTGGGTTCACGATATAATACAAATGTTTTAACTCTTGATTCTTATTTTTTCGAAGCTGGTCTGGATTATGAATTAATAAACGATCTGGATGTTTCTCTTACTCATAAAATTAGAAATAATTATACTCATCAAGGTTATTTTCTCGATCAAAAAACATCGCTATCACTTCAGTATAAATATGAATTAGACAGATTGGGTTTTCAAATTCGAAATAAATTCGAAATGGAAAAGGATATGTATACAGAGGATGCTTCTGATTTGTTTTTTTCGTATGAAGACAGAAATCGATTTAAAATATATTATGAACGCAAAAAATGGGAATGGGAACCGTCTTTTTCTGTAGAAACATTTCATCCGGCACATTATAACACAAACTATTTTTCGGTGTCACAAATTCGATATTCGTGTGGGGTTGAGATTGATTTAGATGTCTTAAAAAAGTTCGAGGTTGAAATTGAATATACCTTTAAACAATATTTTCAAAAATCAATACCCGAAACACGTTCACGAATAACAGTGTCCTTCGCCAAAGGATTTTAATATGAGATGTCTACGATATGTAATTTTTTCTTTTTTTTCTTTTCTATTCCTTTTAAGTAATGGACAGAATATTCATATATCAGAAATATGCCCGTCCAATGCTGAATCGTATATTGATTCTTACGAAGAAGCACCCGACTGGTTTGAGTTATATAACCCAAGCTCATCAACAATTAATGTGTCCGATTATGCTATTTCAACATCGCTCACAGATAGTTCATATTCATTACCTGATATTACCCTTACACCTAATGAATACATATTGTTTACCTATCAAGAAAATCAAGAGTCAGTTAAGCAATGGGAAACTATCATCGATATGGGAGATGAGTGGAACTATATTTTGCCAAATCAAAACATTGCACAGTGGAAAGATGTGTCCTTTGATGATTCCAATTGGGATGTAGGCAATTCCGGTTTTGGATATGGTGATGGTGATGATGAAACTATTATTCCACAAACAATGTCTGTATTTATCCGAAAAACATTTACGATAACAGATCTTGATATTATAAAAAAAGCGATTTTACATATGGATTATGACGACGGTTTTGTCGCATATATTAACGGCGTTGAAGTAGCACGTGCTCAAATGCCCGGATATCCACCGGATTTTGAAGAGGCTGCATACGGTCACGAAGCAAATTGGTACGCAGGAAATGACATAGAATCATTTGAAGTAAGCAATATCTCTGATATACTTGTTGAAGGTGAAAATGTAATTGCTGTTCAAGTTCATAATTTGAATTTTGAATCTTCTGATTTAACGGCAATTCCCATACTTTCTTTTGGATATACTGACGAACAAACAAATCGGCATATTTCTCCCCACATTTCTCTTCCTACTGTAAAAGGAAATACTGTTTTCCCTTTTACACTCAGTGCCGGTGGTGAAACCTTTTATCTGTGGAAACAGGATATCATAATTGATAGTATTGCATATAATGATATGCCCACAGATATAACAATTGGACGACAACATAATTCTTCTGATTCTTTCTACTTTGATCAACCAACCCCCGGATATGCAAATACAGAAACAATATATACAGCACAAACAATATCGAAACCAATTTTTTCGATACCGTCCGGCGTATATAAAAACGAAATATATGTAAAAATATATACCTCAGAACCAAATGCAACTATTGTCTATACGACCGATGGATCGGAACCTTCTGCTAATTCTACTGTGTTCTATACAGAGGATAGCATTAAAGTTAATCGGTCTTCTCACATTCGAGCACGGGTGTATCGAAACGGCTATCTTCCGAGTGCCATTTCAACGGGCACCTATATTTTTCATGTTCGTGAGTTAAATATGCCACTCATTTCTATTGTGGTTAAAGAAGAAGATTTTTTCGATTGGGACACTGGTATGTACGTAGAAGGTGATGATGCGGAAATTGAGGAACCGCATTATGGTGCAAATTATTGGGAAGATTGGGAAAAACCGGCACATATTTCGGTTACCGAACCCGGAAACACACAGGCTTCTTTTTCATGTGATGTGGGGGTGAAAATTTCCGGAAATTGGAGTCGAATACATCCACAAAAATCACTGAAATTTTATGCTCGTTCCCGCTATGGATATAAAGATATGGCTTATCAATTTTTTAAAGACAAAGAAATTCATTCATTCCAGTCAATTATTTTACGCAATTCCGGAAATGACTTTAATAATACTCAAATGCGTGACGGAATGATTTCTGCTTTGGCACGTAATATGGATGTCGGTCGCTCGGCATATCAACCTGCCATTGTGTATATTAACGGTGAATATTATGGTATTCAGAATTTTAGAGAAAAACCCAACAAACACTATTTCGTTGATAATTATGGGGTTAGTGAAGACAGCATTTCACTTTTACGGGTTTCTGAATCTGATACCCGACTTGGCTCTGCCGATAATTATATTGAAATGAATGCGTTTTTAGAAACCTCTGATTTATCGATACCTGAGAACTATGCAACTATACAAGAATATCTTGATGTAGAAGATTTTATAGAATATGTTTTGGTTGAACTGTATGTGGTAAATGAAGATTGGCCGGGAAATAATCGTATTTTTTGGCGGGAGAATAAACCGGAAGGTAAATGGAGACATATGCTCTATGATCTTGATTTTGGTTTTGGCATTTGGGAAGATGATAAAGTGAACCGCAATATGCTTGAATTTGCTCTGGAAACAAATGGACCCGATTGGCCAAATCCACCATGGTCTACTTTATTGTTTCGAAAACTTACGGAAAATCAAACCTTTAATCAAAAATTACTGAATTATTGTGCCGACAGGCTCAACACAACTTTTTTGCCTGATTCAGTAACAACTCATATCGATTCTGTTTTTGCTATTATTGAATCGGAATATGCTGCTCACGCTCAACGATGGAACGGGGATTATGAGTATATGACTACAAATGTTCAAAAAATGAAAGATTTCGGAAATATGCGGGCAGATATTATGCGAGAGCATTTTGAAGAACATTTTAATACACATGGAAGTTATACTCTTTCTCTTTCAATATCTAATAATAATGCAGGAAAAATTCGCCTGACTTCTATAGATGTTACCCACTTTCCATGGCAGGGAGATTATTTCAAAAATATTCCTCTGCATATAACCGCTGTTCCGGCACCCGGATATGAGTTTGTGCGTTGGGAAGGTGCTGTTTCGTCAACAGAAGCAACAATTGACATAACAACTGATCAGGCGACCTCTTTACATGCGGTGTTTGAACATATTCCCGATGCTGAATCTGAAATAAAAATTACGGAAATAATGTATCATCCGGCTGATGAAATGACCTCCGGGCAATGGGTGGAATTATACAATGCTTCGTCCGAAGATGTAGATGTTTCAGACTGGCAACTACGTGGTAATATGCCGTATAAATCATTCACAATTCCCCAATCGACAACAATCCCGGCAGAATCATATATTGTGCTGTGCACCAATAAAAATGCTTTTTTGTCGAATTACTCAGTATCACATGTTGTTGGCAATATTCCCTTTGATTTTTCGAATAAAACTGATGTTATAAGCCTATATGATAAGGGTGGCTATCTCAGAGATAAACTTGGCTATGCTGATGCACATCCTTGGCCGAAAAAAGCAGACGGATACGGATATTCATTATCTTTTGATGAGTCAGCTGCCGATAATTCTCGTTCGGAGTACTGGCATGGAGCTGATTATCATGGAACTCCCGGTGCAGAAAACAGTTCAATTATTACCGACCCCAATCGTGACTATATTGTGATTACCGAGATTAATTATAAATCTGCTAAGACATATGACAGTGGCGATTGGGTGGAATTATACAATTCGGGTACCCAACCGGTTGATATGTCGGGTTGGGTAATTTCTGACAATAATGATAATAATATTGCAATTATTCCCGAAGGTACAATTATTAATGCCGGAGAGTATATTGTCTGTGCAAATAGTCCTCTTGATTTTGCTACACAATATCCCGATGTTTCCTACATATATACACCATTACGTTGGGGAAGCCTATTTGATATGGTTCGCGTATATAATGAATATGAACAGCTGGTTGACTCGGTATCGTATTCGGGTCTACCTCCCTGGCCGCAATTAGCAAATGGGTATGGGTATACCCTTTCGCTTCGTAACCCTGCATCAGATAATAGTCTTATAAATAATTGGGAACTTTCCAGACAATTCGGCACACCGGGACGTGAAAATTCGGGAACACATACAGGTATTGAAAAACTTCCGGAAAACACATATATCTATCCCAATCCTGCGGATAAAGTTATTTTCTGTTCATACGAAAATATTGAGCACATTACCGTTTATTCATATACCGGCACAGTTATGCATACCGGCACACATTCAGAAATAGATATTTCGCACATGCAGGCGGGAACATATATTGTGCAAATTCAAACAGACACACAAACATATTCTCATGTAGTGACAATAAAATAATAGTAATATGCATAAATTATCAGCTACAACAGAAAACGTAAAGACATACCTGAAAATTAACCAAATCCAAAAAATCCTGATCCTATTATTAATCATAAGGTAATACGTTTTTGGATTTATTAAAAATGGGTAACCAGGAAAGAATTATTACGGGTGCATCTCAAAGACTTATATTGCAACTGGGACTAACTATTAATCTAAATTATCCTGAGCACTCATAAATAGAATTTTAGCAGACAATTATATAAAAAAGTTAAATTTATTACACATATAGTATGATAAACATAGAACAGATTTCAAATAAGGATACGCGAAATATACAGTTAGCTCAAGAATTAATGTCTGAGTTGACACAAAATACAGAAGAGAATTATGTGCTTGAATCGGAGAGAATTACTCATGATTTGAGCAGATATGCAGATAAATTGATACAATTAGTAGCAAAAAAAGATGATAACATTGTAGGACTATTGAATGTGCAGTTGTCTTTTGCTTTTTTTGCAAATGGTGAATATGGAATTATTAACGAGTTGTATGTGAAACCCGAATACAGAAAAGATGGTGTTGGAAAGCTTTTAATAGATGCTGTTTTGAAAATAGGAGAAGAAAAAAAATGGAAAAGAATAGATGTAACTGCTCCACGCGGAGATGAATGGAAAAAAACAGTGCATTTTTATGAGAAAAACGGATTTGTGTTTGCCGGACCAAAATTGAAATATCTGTTTTAGGGGAATAAAAAAACACACTATCTTGTGATACAGTCATGTTGATTGGTATACCAATTACAGTAAAGCGTATAGTGGCATTATTTTGTTATATAACCAACAGGTAAATGTGTACACATATAAGTTTATTACTTTGAATATTATTAAAGAAAGAAAATAATGAAAAAATCAACATATACCATTGCAGAAATGGATTAAATTAAAAAAAATAGTTACCTTTGTTGTAATTAATAAACCGAAAAGGGGTGTCTAATTAATGACTGAGATTATACCCTATGAACCTGAGCAGGTAATGCTGCTAAGGGAATTACAATCTTTTTCCATTTTTTCGTGAGTCTCCCCTTTTTACAAAATAGTAAAAAATGACAATTTATTTTAATGAAGAAAAAATGTCTGTTGAGGTAGAAACGACCTTATTTTCTGTATTAGAAGAAACCAAATTTAGTGATAAACAAGGTGTAGCTGTGGCGGTAAATAACAATGTTGTTCCCCGTGCGGAATGGCAGAATTTTGTACTGACGGAAGGAGCAAATATATTGGTAATTCAGGCTGCTCAAGGAGGGTGAACAGAAACAACATAAAACAGGTAAAAAAATATTACGTGCGGCATCTTTGTGTCATGCGTGCAAAATTATAATTATGAAAAAAAATATAACAACGGGGAGTTTTCCAAATTCGAAAAAGGTTTATGTAAATGGTAACATACATCCCATTTCGGTTGCCATGCGTGAGATACAACTTTCTCCTACTTACGACAAAGAAAACAATACATACATAAATGACCCGATAGCAGTATACGATACTTCGGGGCCATATACGGATGAGAACGTAGAAATAGATTTGCAAAAGGGTTTACCGAAACTTCGTCGTCAATGGATTTTAGATCGTAATGATGTAGAGGAATTAGAAGGGCTTTCATCTGAATACGGTCGTATGAGGCATGCCAATACATCACTTGATTATTTACGTTTTGAACATGTAAATACTCGTCCTTTACGAGCAAAAACCGGCAGGTGTGTAACGCAATATTATTATGCCACACAAGGTATAATAACTCCCGAAATGGAATATGTAGCTATTCGGGAAAATCAACGTATCGACGAAATTAAAGAGAAATTCGCCCAACATCCGGGATGTCCGCTCGGTGCAAATATTCCGAAAACACATATTACTCCTGAATTTGTACGTGATGAAATAGCTCGTGGGCGTGCTTTTTTAGCTGCAAATATTAATCATCCCGAAACGGAACCAATGATTATTGGTCGCAATTTTTTAGTAAAAATTAATGCCAATTTAGGGAACTCGCCGACAACGTCAAGCATTGATGAAGAGGTGGAAAAAGCTGTGTGGGCCTTTCGCTGGGGAGCAGACACCATTATGGATTTATCGACCGGAAAAAACATACACGAAACCCGCGAGTGGATTATTCGAAATAGTCCGGTGCCCGTTGGTACGGTGCCATTATATCAGGCTTTAGAAAAAATTAACGGTGATGTAAACATGCTTACGTGGGAGATTTACAAAGACACTCTCATCGAACAATGCGAGCAAGGGGTTGATTATTTCACTATTCATGCGGGATTATTATGGAAACATATTCCACACACTATTCATCGTACAACGGGAATAGTATCTCGTGGTGGTGCTATTTTGGCGAAATGGATTTTGACTCATCAAAAAGAAAATTTATTATATACTCATTTTGAGGACATATGTGAAATTTTAGCATCGTATGACGTTGGTGTTTCTCTCGGTGATGGTCTGCGTCCCGGTTGTATTGCCGATGCAAATGATAAAGCTCAATTTGGCGAATTGGATGTTTTGGGAGAATTAACGCAGATTGCACGTAAACACCATGTGCAAGTAATTATTGAAGGTCCGGGGCATGTACCAATGCACTTAATTCAAGAGAATATGAACAAACAATTAGACGTATGCGATGAGGCTCCGTTTTACACTCTCGGCCCTTTGGTGTCGGATATTGCACCGGGTTACGACCATATTACGTCTGCTATTGGTGGTGCAATGATTGGATGGATGGGCACTGCAATGCTGTGTTATGTTACGCAAAAAGAGCATCTGGGACTTCCGGATAAAAATGATGTGAAAGAAGGTGTAATAAGTTTTAAATTGGCGGCACATGCAGCTGATTTGGCGAAAGGCTTCCCCGGTGCACAATACAGAGATAATGCTATGAGTAAAGCTCGCTTTGAATTTCGCTGGAAAGATCAATTTTCTCTGGCACTGGATAGTGAAAAAGCAATGTCGTTTCACGATGAAACATTGCCTGACGAAGGCTACAAGGCTACTCATTATTGCTCCATGTGTGGCGAACATTTCTGCTCCATGCGTGCGTCTATGGAAGTGCGGGATTTGGCTGCTAACTTGGATGAAAATGGGAGAAAAAAAACAAAACCTGTGGAAATATATTCTTAAAAATAGTATGCACACAAGCTATGATGCAAAAAATAATCATTACATATCCCACATTTTTTTCCGGTGAATTGGAACAAATTATCCATGTATTGGAGAATGATGATTGCTCTGTGCATC
>JAWOEL010000139.1:0-39828 GCA_046482735.1 Bacteroidales bacterium
AGTGTGTATAGTGTGTATTTTATGTCTACTGCACTACTCCGGCCAAAAAATTTCACCTTTGCCTTTTCTTGCGCTTGTGTCCTGCCCTTTTTTGCACGTCAAGTTCAATATTTTTAGGGTATGTCTGATTTTAGGCGCAAATTTTTTGCTGTTTTTTGGCCATTTTTAGGCATCTTTTCTGGCACAGTATATTGTAATAGTTCGTACAATAATTCCTGATGTTATAATTAGTACTATGCAAAGTTAAGATTATTACTCGTGTCGTAAAAACTACTTGTGCATGTCGATTTGGTATAGTTGAAATGCATGAATTAATCTTTTTTTCTAGTTTTGCAGCATGTTGTCTTGTGTTATGAGCCGGTCGGTCTTAATTTATAAAACATATCAATACACCGGAAATTTGAAGAATAAATCTTGTATATAAATAGCCAACCTTTTGTTATACTGTGAACAAGAAAAATAAATATTTTGCAAGAAATCTTCAAAAAAAACCTGTAAGATGTTTTTATAAAAACATACTAATAGAAAAGTAAATAAGTTTTTTTTTACTTGGCAAAAATGTATAATTTTGTATGGTAAGAAAAATACAATATACGTATTTTATTAAAATATATTTAGTATGGCACGCTCAAAAGGATTTGTAGAATTTAATGTAGATAATTGTAAAGGGTGTGAACTTTGCGTTAATGCATGTCCGTTTCATGTGCTTGAAATGTCTCCGCAGGTTAATAATAAAGGATACCATTTTAGTTATATGAAAAATTATGATCAATGTACAGGCTGCGAAAGTTGTGCAATGGTTTGTCCGGATGTAGTAATCACAGTATATAAACTAAAACAGTAAAATCCAATGGATTCGAATATACGGTTAATGAAAGGAAACGAAGCAATAGCAGAAGCTGCCATACGACATGGAGTAGATGCATACTTCGGATATCCTATAACTCCACAATCAGAGATTATAGAATATTTATCACAAGAAGATCCGTACAATAGACGGACCGGTATGGTTGTTTTGCAGGCCGAAAGTGAAATTGCGGCAATTAATATGGTATATGGAGCAGCAGGGTGTGGAAAAAAAGCAATGACCTCTTCTTCAAGTCCCGGTATAAGTCTTAAACAAGAGGGTGTTTCGTATATGGCAGGTGCCGAATTACCGTGTTTGTTTGTTAATGTTATGCGAGGAGGTCCCGGATTGGGTACTATACAACCAAGTCAGGCAGATTATTTCCAGTCGGTAAAAGGAGGCGGGCATGGAGATTATAATATTATAGTGCTTGCACCTTCTACGGTTCAGGAACAGTATGATTTTGTGGCACTTGGATTTGATTTAGCATTTGCTTATCGTATACCTGTAATGTTGCTTACAGATGGAGCAATAGGTCAAATGATGGAAAAGGTAGTGTTAAGCGACGAAAAACAACGTGAGCATGTAGAATATGAATGGGGAACTACCGGTAAACCAAAAGATAAAGAGCGTAGATATATTACCTCGTTATATTTAAAAGCTGAAGTACAGGAACACAAAAATATAATACTGCAAAATAAATACGTAGAAATAACAAAAAATGAAACGCGATATGCAGAAATTGAAACGGAAGATGCAGATTATTTAATAGTTGCGTATGGTGTGAGTGCACGTATTGCTCAAAAAGTTATAGAATTGGCACGCAAAGATGGCATAAAAATGGGGATGTTACGTCCGATTACATTGTGGCCTTTTCCTTCGAAACGTATAGCAGAACTTTCTGCTCAACTAAAAGGTATATTAGCTTTGGAAATGAGTGCCGGACAAATGGTACAGGATGTTCAATTGGCGGTAGCCCAAACGCAAGTGCCTGTTAAACATTATGGTAGAATGGGGGGTGTAATAGCATCACCCGATGAAGTATATGAAAACTTCAAAAAACTTTTGTATAATGAAAGATCTTGAAACATATAAAAAAGAATTGCTTTCGCAAGGTGCTAAAAAAACATTTTCGAAAACATCAAATTTAACAGATACCCCTTTTTCTTATTGTGGTGGGTGTGGACATGGTGTTGTGCATCGGTTAATTATGGAAGTAGTTGAAGAGTTAGGTATAACTCAGGATACCATTGGTATTGCACCTGTAGGGTGCACTGTTATTGCTTATGACTTTATGAATATAGATATGCAGCAAGCAGCTCATGGTAGAGCATCTGCTGTTGCAACTGGTATAAAAAGGGTAATGCCTGAAAAATATGTGTTTTCATACCAAGGTGATGGTGACTTAGCCGCAATTGGTACTGGAGAAACTATTCATACGTGCAATAGGGGTGAAAATATCGCAATTTTTTTTATAAATAATGGTATTTATGGAATGACTGGTGGACAAATGGCACCTACTACGCTTGATGGTATGAAATCATCAACATCTCCGCATGGTCGGGATGCCGGTAGTATGGGACATCCTTTGTCTATTACCGAAATGATAGCTCAATTGCCGGGTACGTATTATGTTACTCGTCAGTCGGTACATACACCGGCAAATGTACGTAAATGTAAGCGTGCTATATCTAAGGCTTTTACCAATCAAACATTGAATAAAGGTTTGAGTTTTGTTGAAATTGTAAGTAATTGTAATTCCGGTTGGAAAATGTCTCCTGTCGATGCTAATAAATGGATGGAGGAAAACATGTTTGAAGCCTATAATTTAGGTGATATAAAAGTTCCAAATGAATAAAGATTATAAAAAAGGCATATGAATGAAGAAATTTTAATTGCCGGATTTGGCGGACAAGGTGTTTTGTCAATGGGTAAAATACTGGCATATGCTGGTATGATGCAAGGAAATGAAGTATGTTGGATGCCATCATATGGACCTGAAATGAGAGGTGGTACTGCAAATGTTACTGTTATTATAGGTAATAAAAGTATTAATTCACCGATTTTGCAAACGTTTGATACTATCATAATTCTAAACCAACAATCTCTAGATAAATTTGAAAATGCTGTGCGTCCCGGTGGAAAACTTTTTTATGATAGTAATGGTATAAAGCATTTACCGACTCGAAGAGATATAAATATATATCATATTCCGGCTACTGCAAAATCTGTGGAAATGGGTAATATAAAGGTGTTTAATATTATGGTTTTGGGGGGGCTTTTGCAAAAATTACCAATTGTTGATAAGCAATTTATTGAACAAGGTTTGTATAAATCATTACCTGAACGTGCTCATTCTCTTATTCCGCTCAATATGAAGGCTTTTACTGTTGGTGGAACAATTCTCGAAACTATCCACGAGGTGTAAATCTTTGTGGTATATAGAGCGAAACGATTAGGCACACCAAATGAAATGTATGTATAAAACAGTTTTATGAGAATATACTACATATTGCAATGTTGTGGGGTGTGGGTAATTGTGAGAAACGCACGACATATAGATAAAACTGCTTAGATTATTAAACAATTAATGAAAACACCAATAATTATAAGAGACAAGATTTTTAAATATAAAAAGGATGCTCTTGCTCATTTTAAGTCTATTCTTAACTCATATAAATGTGGTGTGGTAAAACTTTGAATATAGACGATACCGCAGATGTGACGGCATTGCTCATTCAAAATAAAACAAGAAGAGACAAAATCGCTCAGATTCAAATTGTTTCATATATATCTGATATAAAATAGAGTGATTTGTAATAGTTTTTGTATAGTACGGTGGTAATACTTTTATTTTTGTGTTCTCTTTTTTATGATTTCCGATAATGATAAACCTTTGTCGCGAACAAATAAATTGTGTTTTGGACTACCAATTATTTGAGATGAGTAAACTCCGGAATGCCCCGAAAAAAGATATGCTGTGCTGCAAGCTATAGCAATAAATACTCCCGGTTCTATTCCAAATAATTCTATTCCCATAATAGTACATGCTATAGGAGTATTGGTTGCTCCGGCAAAAACGGCAACAAATCCCATTCCTGCCAGTAAACTCATGGGCAGAGGTATAAACCATATAAGAACATTACCTAGTGTGGCACCAATGAAAAAGAGTGGTGTAACTTCACCACCCTTAAAACCACAGCCAAGAGTAAATGATGTAAATATAATTTTTAGCAAAAAATCATATGAATTAAGGTTTTCCGAAAATGCATCTATAATAGTAGGAATTCCCAGACCGATATATTTTGTTGTGCCGAGTGCAAAAACGCTTATAGCAAGAATAACGCCACCAATAGCAGGTCGAAGAGGTGGATATGAGATTGTGCTGCTGAATAGTTTGTTCCAGGCATGAGTAGATTTTGAGAAAATCATTGCAACCAGACCAAAAATAATTCCGGCAAGTATAGCCCATAATATATTACCAGGATTAATTGCGGCTACTTCAGAAATATGATAATGTGTGTGTGAAATATCCCATATATTGCAAAAGTAGTCAGCACATACAGCTGCCAAAAAACTAGGAATAATAGCGTCTAAACGTATTCTGCCTAATGTTAAAACCTCTAAAGCAAAAATACCACCTGCGAGAGGAGTTCCGAATACAGATGCAAATCCGGCACTTATTCCGGCTATTAACATAATCTTTCTGTCGCGTTTAGAAAAATGTAACAACTTGGTAAATCTGTCTGCTATTGCTCCGCCTATTTGTACTGCTGTGCCCTCTCTTCCGGCTGAACCGCCAAAAAAGTGAGTTGCAATGGTGCCAAATAATACAAGTGGAGCCATACGAAACGGAATTATTTTTTTAGGGCTGTGGAATTCTTCAAGTAATAAATTGTTTCCTTTAACTACGCTGTCTCCGTATAGGTAATATGATAATCCAATTATAAAACCGCCAACCGGAAGTAGTGCTATTATCCATATGTGAGATTCCCGCCAGTTTGTTGCCCAGTGAAGGCTCTCTAAAAAAAATGCAGAAATTCCCCCAACAATTATACCCAGAACAAAGCAAATTATTATCCATTTTATAAGATAAAGTAAAAGGGGAATGTGTTCTGTAGACAGTACAATTTTTTTAATTCGAGATAGATTCATTTTGTTATACATTATTCTATAATAACTTTAAGAAAGTTTTATATAGAAGTCATCAGCTATAAAAAACAGCGGTTTATGGCAGACCTCATTGCCCTCTTTTTAATGCAAATGTAATGATTATATTTTTATATTATAAAAAAAGTAATTAAGACTCATTATTCAGTCGTATAAAAATAATATGTATAGCATGTGGTGTAATAAAAAATCTGTATTTTTACGAAAAATATTTGTATGGAAGAGCATTTATTAATTGATAATTTATCTATTGACTGTGTGATTTTTGGATTTGATAATGAGCAGTTAAAAGCTTTGTTTATTAAACGTAACACAGAACCATGTAAAGGTATGATGTCATTACCAGGAGGATTTGTGTATGTTAATGAAGATTTGATTGATGTTCCTGCACGTAGATTACAAGATTTAACCGGTATAAAGGATGTTTTTTTACGCGAAGTTGGTGTGTTTGGTAATAAGGATAGATATCCGGAGCGGCGTGTAATTACTATTGCATATTATGCATTGGTAAATATTTCAGATTATTCATTACAAATAGGTGAGGATGCTCAGGATGTACGATGGATTGCAGTAGATGAAATTCCTGAATTGCCCTTTGATCATTATGAAATTTTTAATGCAGCACTTGTTAAATTACGAAAACATGTACGCTATGAACCAATAGGATACAATTTGTTGCCTAAAAAATTTACTATTACACAATTACAAACATTATATGAATGTATACTGAATAAAAAGATTGATAATCGTAATTTTAGAAAAAAATTAGCTAAGATTGGTATTTTAACAGATGTGAAAGAAAAACAAAAAAATGTTTCGCATCGTGCTGCAACTTTATATTCGTTTAATAAGAAAAAATACGAAAAATTACTTGATAAAGGCTATACATTTGATTTTTAGCTTATTTTTTTGTTTTTGTAAATCTTTGTAATTGAAAAGATTACAATAACACACATTTTTTGCAACCACAGCATATATAACTAAAGTGAGTTTTATTTATTATTGTACGGACAATTTTTTTAGGGCAGATTATAGTCTATGTTGATTATATAATAACTATGTGCTTTGACCTATGAAATATGGCGTAATACTATTTTTTAATAAAGCCATGCTAAATTTAAGGTAAAACTCTATAAACAAAAAACATATACATATATAAAATGTTTTATTTAACTTAACGTATTTTTTACGTAAAGTTTTGTATATTTGTATATAATAATATATGAAGAGAGAAATATAAATACTTAAATAAGAACGAAGCATATGTTTTTAGGATTTGATATAGGAAGTTCATCGGTAAAAGTATCGTTGGTGCAAGGTGAAACCGGTGAGTGTTTAGCAACAGCATTTCGTCCACAGAATGAAATGCACATACAAGCACCACAAGTTGGTTGGGCAGAACAAGATCCGGAAATGTGGTGGCAATATGCACAAGAATCCTTGACAGAAGTTTTAAAAACTGCTCGTGTTGATGTTACACAAATTAAAGCAATTGGGATATCATATCAAATGCATGGTTTGGTGTGTGTGGATGCAAATCAACAGGTTATACGCCCCGCGATTATATGGTGTGATAGTCGTGCTGCCGAAATAGGTAAACAAGCTTTTAAGCATATTGGGAAAGAACACTGTTTGGCTCATATGCTTAATTCTCCCGGTAATTTTACAGCCTCAAAATTAAAGTGGATACAAGATAATGAACCGGAGAATTATGCAAAAATTCATAAAATAATGTTGCCAGGCGATTATATAGCAATGAAGCTGACCGGAGAAATACAAACTACTGTAGGTGGTCTTTCTGAAGGTATACTATGGGATTTTAAAGCAGGAAAAATTTCTGATATTGTATTGCGGGAATATGGGATAGATCCTTCTGTAATTGCTGATATAACTGATACTTTTGGACAGCAGGGAACTATACGAGCATCAGTTGCTGAAAAGTTGGGATTGCCCTCTACTGTACAAGTTACATATAGGGCTGGTGATCAGCCAAACAATGCTTTATCTCTTGCGGTAACTGAACCCGGAGAAATGGCTGCAACAGCTGGCACTTCCGGTGTTGTATATGGTGTGAGTGATGTGGTGCAATATGATCCATTATCTCGGGTCAATACTTTTGCACATGTAAATCATTCTGCTGTTGCAAATCGGTTAGGGGTATTGTTGTGTATAAATGGTACCGGAATTTTAAATTCCTGGGTACGTCAGCACATTGGTCAATCACAGTTTTCGTATAAACACATGGATGCGGAAGCCCAAAACATTGCTATAGGTTCAGAATCATTATCTGTGTTACCTTTTGGTAACGGGGCAGAACGAATTTTTGAAGATAAAGTTCTTGGTTCTCATATTATGGGGCTCGATTTTGTGCAACATTCAACTGCACATATGTTTCGTGCAATACAGGAAGGGATTGTGTTTTCGTTTATGTATGGGATGGAAATTATGAAAGAAATTGGAATTTCTGCACATGTAATTAAAGCCGGAAGTGCAAATATGTTTTTGAGTCCGGTGTTTAGCCAAACATTAGCGAATGTGTCGGGAGCTAATATTGAATTGTATAATACAGATGGTTCGGTAGGTGCTGCACGTGGAGCTGCGTATGGATTTGGATATTATAATACTTTACGTGATGCATTTGTTGGTCTCGAACAAAAAAAATCTGTAGAACCGCACGTACACAATCAACAGCAAACCCTTGATGCTTACAATCGTTGGAAAGAATATATGTTACAAATTATTAAAATAAAATAAAATGAGTGTATTATTGGGAGATACTGAATATTTTAAAGGTATTGATAAAATCAAATTTGAAGGAAAAGATTCTAAAAATCCTTTTGCATTTAAATGGTACGATGAAAATCGTGTGGTAGCTGGTAAAACAATGAAAGAACATTTGCGTTTTGCTGTTGCGTATTGGCATTCGTTCTGTGGTGATGGTGGTGATCCGTTTGGACCGGGAACCAAAATTTTTCCGTGGGATGCATCTGCATCTTCGCCATTAGAGGCTGCTCATAACAGAATGGATGCAGCTTTTGAATTTATTACAAAATTAGGGGCTCCGTTTTATTGTTTCCATGATGTAGATGTAGCTGGTGATGGTTCCGTATTTGAAATAGAAAAACGCTTGTCTGTTTTGGTTGAAAAAGCACAGAAGAAACAAAAAGAGTCTGGTGTACAATTGTTATGGGGGACAGCTAATGTGTTTAGTAATCCGCGTTATATGAATGGAGCATCAACCAATCCGGATTTTAATGTGATATCGCAAGCTGGTGTGCAAGTGAAAAATGCTATTGATGCTACAATTGCTTTAGGTGGTACCGGATATGTTTTTTGGGGTGGTCGTGAAGGATATATGACACTTCATAATACGAATACAAAACGTGAATTGGATCATCTCGGACAATTTTTGCGTATGGCTCGTGATTATGGTCGTAAACAGGGGTTTGCCGGAACGTTTTTTATTGAACCTAAACCTATGGAACCAACTAAACATCAGTATGATTATGATACGCAAACGGTACTTGCTTTTCTCGATAAACAAGGACTTGCTGATGATTTTAAAATTAATGTTGAGGTGAATCATGCAACTTTGGCCGGACATTCGTTTACGCATGAATTGCGTATGGCTGCTGATGCCGGGAAATTAGGTTCAATTGATGCAAATAAAGGTGATTATCAAAACGGATGGGACACAGATGAGTTCCCTACAAATATTTATGAGGTTGTGGAAGCTATGATGGAAATATTGCAAGCTGGTGGCTTTTCTCATGGGGGGGTCAATTTTGATGCAAAATTGCGTCGTAATTCTACCGATTTGGAGGATTTATTTATAGCTCACATTTCGGGTATGGATACTTTTGCTCGTGCTTTGGTTATAGCTGATGATATACTTACAAATTCACCGTATCTTGATTTGCGAAGCAAACGATATGCGTCATTTGATTCGGGTAAAGGTGCTGATTTTGAACGTGGTAAGCTTAATTTAGAAGATTTGCATGCTTATGCTCAAAATAATGGCGAACCAGAGTTAATAAGTGGTAAGCAAGAATATTTAGAGCAATTAATTAATATGTATATTTAAGATTGTCTTTATGTATGATACCGAATGTCTTATGTTTTTTGTAATAAACAGGATATTCGGTTTTTTTATATGTGTACAGCTGTGTTTTGTGCGGGATGTATTCGGTACAGTTATAATAACGGTGTCTAAAAGGTGATAAATAAGTATATGAAACAGTTTGGTGTATTATCTGACGGTAAAGTGGTACATGAATATGTAATTACAAATACAAATGGTATGGAATTACATGCCATCAATTATGGTGGGATTATTAATAAATTATTCGTTCCTGATGTGAATCATAATATGGTGAATGTGGTATTGGGGCATCATTCTTTGGAGAAGTATATTGTTGATACTTTATTTATTGGTGCAGTTATTGGGCCATATGCTAACCGTATTTCTAATGCACAATTTTCTTTGAATAATCAGATATATGAACTGGAAAAAAATCATGGTTCACATCATTTACATAGTGGTTCCTTTGGTTTTTATAAATCGTATTGGGATATACAACCAATAGCGTCTCCGCTTGGTGAGGCTTTATTGCTTTCTCTTAGCAGAAAAGACGGGGAAAATGGATATCCCGGAAATGTATGCGTGAAAGTGCAATATACACTTACTGATGATAATGAGGTGATTGTTGATTATTATGCTGAAACAGATGCTTCTACACCGATTAATTTAACACAGCATAGTTATTTTAATTTATCGGGGAGTGTGGGGGGAAATATAAAAAATCATGTTCTTTCTTCACCGGCTCCGTATTTTTTACCAATTCGTGCTGATGGGGTGCCAACGGGTAAAATTGTATCTGTTTCTCAGGAGAAAATGGATTTACGGTTACCGCGTGAAATAGATGAAATACTGGCAGATATTTCCAGACAAAAGAAATTGGCTCAGGGACTTGATCATTGTTATGTACTGAAAAAAACAGAATCATCTGAAATGTGTGATGCTGCTCATGTATATTCGCCGGAATCCGGTATTTCTTTACGTGTGCAAACTACGCAGCCTGCTTTGCAATGTTATACCGGAAATTTTTTGGAGGGGGATTTTTGTCAATATCAGGCTATGTGTTTAGAAACTCAGGGATATACGAATGCTGTAAATGAGCCTTTTTTTCCTTTTGAGTTTACCCGGCCCGGAATTCCATATACAGAACAAACTCGTTTTATGTTTAGTGCTATATGATTCAATGGTATATTCTGTGTTAGAAATTAAATGTTCGGTGCTAGATTGATTTTTATCATACAAAAAGCAATGAGAGAATTCTCATTGCTTTTTTTGTAAAGTGATATGTTAAAGGGAATTATTCTTTGTCAGAATTGTCCTTTTCATTTAATTCTTTTATTTTCTCCTTATTTTGTTCTACCAGTTGTTTCATTTCTTCAACTTTTTCTTCAGCTTTTTGAATGTGTTTATTCTTTTCTTCAGCTTCTTCAGCAGTTATTTTGTCATCTTCTTTTTGTTTATGTACTTTTTCTTTAGCTTTTTGAATTTTTTCTTCATTGTTTTTTATTTGTTCTTCCTGCTTGCTTATTTTTTCTAGAGCGATTTTTCTTTTCCGGTTTGAATTGGCTTGTGCATCTGTAGATCGTTGTGTGCCAAATTCTTTTCCGGTTTCATTGTTTTTGCCGTAAGCATTTCCTTGTGCCTGTGTACTGTCTGTGCTTTTTTTATTTATCTTCTTTTCTTTGTTTTTTTGTGCGTGTTTGTTTTTTTTATTGGAATTAATCTTTTGTTTTTCTTGTTTGTTTCTTTTGTTGTTTTTCTTTTTAACGTGTTGTTCTGTGTTTTGTTTTTCTTGTTGTTGATTTGTGCCATTTCCTTGAGCAAAGCTTACAGAACACATAATTGAGAAACTTAGCAGGCTGAGTAGTATTTTTTTCATATGTTTATGTATTATTTGATTTATAATTGATTTATTTGTTTTATCATGAATGTAAATGTAGTGTTTTAGCAGATTGTGATTTTCACCTAATCATCACAATATGTCTCACCAATTACAAATGATGGTTATATGTTAAGAGATATGATATTAAATGTTATGTAATAATGAATCAATTTCTGATTGTGATTCTTTTATTTTTTTTTCCGAAGATTCTATAAGTTCTTCAATTTCTTGATTTGTTTTTTCTGTTGCTGATTTAATTTCTTTTTGCAATGTTTTAGAGTTATCTGATTTATCTTGAGTTTGTTTTTTTTGTTCTCCAGAACATGAAAACAGTAATCCTGTGGCAATAAAAATAATAGCAAAGATGTTTTTTTTCATAAGGCTGTAATTTTTTTGGTTTTTTATTACAAGTAAAGGTAAAGATTAAAATGTATATATCAAATTTTATGTTAGTAAGTATACTTAATCGAAAATAAAATCATGTATATCAATGTGTTTTTTGAATTATATTAAAACCAATATTTTTTAAATCATCCCAAAAACCCGGATACGATTTTGTAACAACTAAAGGGTCGTTAATTATCAGGTGTTTATTTTTTAGTGCAACAGGGGCAAAAGCCAATGCCATTCGGTGGTCGTGGTAGGTGTCTATTTCAACGGGGCTTGTGAATAAAGCTTCGTCTGTGTTGCCATTCCAAGCTAATTCGCCGTGTGTTGGTTCGGTAAGCTCTATACCTAATTTTTTGAGTTCGGTAATGAGAGCATGAATGCGGTCGGTTTCTTTAATTTTGAGTGTTTCGAGTCCGTTAAAATGAAATGGGATGCCCTTGCATACGCACATTACGGCAAAAGTTTGTGCAATATCAGGATTTTTTACAAAATTCTGAATGTATTTTTTTGGTAATGTAACATTTTGTTTAGTAAGTTGTACTGAGTTGTTTATTTGTGTTGAAATAATACCAAAATCATTGAACCATTGTGCCTGAGAGCAGTCTCCCTGAAGACTTTCGAGTTGCAGCCCCTTGAGTGTAATATTGGCTTCATCGGCTATTACAGCCAGTTGATACCAGTACGAAGCTCCGCTCCAGTCTGCTTCTACAGAATATGGGATAGGCTTATATTTTTGTTCGTCGATGCTGATTATATTATCTATCCATGTGTAATGTATGCCAAACTGAGCCATTAGTTTCAGCGTAAGGTCAATGTATGATGCTGAAGTGATTTTGTTTGTAAGTGTAAGTTTTAACCCGCCTTTGATAGTTGGGGCTATCATCAGTAAAGCTGAAATATACTGGCTACTGATGCTGCCGTCGAGTTCTAGAGTTCCTCCCGTAAGTTTCGATCCTGTGATACGGAGGGGTGGGTATCCTTCATTTTTTATGTATTCGATGTGTGCCCCAAGTTTATGTAGTGCATCAACCAATATTTTAATCGGGCGTTGTTGCATACGTTGGCTACCCGTTATTTCCCATGTACCTTCAGTTTTCGATAAAAAAGCAGTAAGAAAACGCATAGCTGTTCCTGCATGACCTATGTCAATTTTGTGTGTTTTTGAGTTTAGCACCGTTTCCATTACGCGTGTATCATCACTATTGCTTAGGTTTTTTATTGCAAAAGGACTGTGTGATAGGTGGTTGATGATAAGCACTCGGTTGCTGATGCTTTTTGATGTGGGCAATGTTATTTTGCCTGTAAGTGATTTTGATGTAGGGTGTATGGTGTATTGCATTTTTTTGTAAGCTATATTTATTTATAATGTTTCAACTATGCTGTATGTATTAATACTACAACAGTACTTTTGAGTAACTGTTGTATAGTGTAATTGTTGAACAAACAATCTTCAAATATATAAAAAGAATTATTATTAAACAGATTTTGTTCTGTATTTTGGAACTAGAAATAATGTGAGGATAGATTTTTAATTACAGTTTAGTATTTCGACACATGTTCAGGCATTGAAATATTTCTGTATTAAACTAATTCCGAAAAGTATTGATGTGTTTTATTAAAAGTCTGCATTGTTTTGTAGTTTTTTTCGAAATAGTTTATTATCTGCATGTGTTGTTTGCCTGTACTGAGGTGAAATGTATTTAAAATCTATATAATTAAGATTAAATCCTCCCTTAATAGCATATAGAGTAAGTTCGTGTTTACCTTTATGAAAATAAGCTGTATCTGTAATGTTAACCCACGATTGCCAGTCTCCGGTAGGGTAAGTTCGTATGTGTGAATAAACAGAGTCGGTATCTGTAAGAATGAGGCTTCCGGCATTGTCATAGCTTGCGACACGGTAAGAAAGTTGGTAACTGCCCGATTTCGGAATAGTTATTTCATATATTATATAATCATCGTTGTTTATCCAACCAACATTAAGTCCACCACCACTATCTTTTGTTTTTTCTGTTTGCACATTATTCATATCAATAGCTTCTTCTGCTTCTACACGAAATTTCAACATGTTACCTTTTTGTGAAAAATGAATTTTTTGTACAATAGAGTCGTTTGTTATAAGAAAGCCATGTCCGTGTCGGATACTATCGCCGGTGTTGGGTTCAGATATTTTAATTGAAACTTTCTTATTGCCTTTATGCTTATCAGGAGTAATGTTAACCCACGATTCCTGATGAGAAATACTCCATGTTGAATTAGATAATATAGTTAGTTCAGCTTGATTTTTTGATTGAGGAATATGTATTGATGGATTAATGCACAGAGCGTATGGTGATGTTTCCGAAAGGTTCATGTTTTTATACTCTGCAATAATTCCGTGTGTTAAATAGGTGAGGGGAGCTTGCCAGTTAATAGCAATTTCATTGGTAGAATAACTACATGTACCATCGTGATATGCTTTTGCGGGATATGAAGAATATTTTCCATAGCAGTCTCGTTTTTTTCCGCTATATGGACCTCCGGCTACAAATCCCGGCACCGAACCTTCGTGTGTGTCTGCCTCAGATACACGATGGTGTATATGTTGACTGCTTTTTTCACCATATCCTGTTACAAATGAATATTCAGTAGCATTTCGTCCCATAATGTAGTCGAAACAAGAAATTGCGGCATTAAAAAAAGAGTAGTCTTGTGATATATGTAGTGCATATAAAAAAGCAATTCCCTGGTTTGCCATAACACCGGTGCTTCCCCAGGAAAAGTCTACAGCAGCTACTTTATAGGGGTTCTCGGTAGCCTGATATTCTTGTAGTCCTTGTGCAAGAGTAAGAATGTTTTCAGATACTTTTTGCGTGTCTACAGCATGAGCAATTTGTGTACGATTGTTATATAATGAATATAAGCTCATTGAGGCAACTTGTGGCCATGCAGGAATCGAAAAGTTATATGACAAATCAATATGCTTTGCATAAGTCTTTGTATTATTCGTAGCTATTAATAACTCACTAGCTGCCCAGATTTTTTCATCGTTAAAATGACTGTCGCCATAGCGTCCTGTTCTGATTGACGGATATCCTTGTTCAGCATCAGGATTTATAAATGCAATATTAGGATGTTGTTCTGCCCATTGCCATGCTTGTTTTGCTGCGTGTAAACATTTTTTTGCAAATTTAGGATAAAAAGGTTTATAAACCCTGTAACTCAGAGCCATTGTTGCTGCAAAATCAAGTGTTGCTGCGGTACTTTTTGCAACAACATAGCGTTTCCCTTTGTCTTTATGAGGCATTACAACACGGCTAAAATGAGCACTTGTAGTTTTGTTATATACACCACCATCGTTAGGGTCTTGCATGGTTATCATCCAGTCGATATTCCATTTGGCCTCATCTAAAATGTCGGGTATGTTGTTTGAGCTTTCCGGTATATTCCAGGTAACGGTGTCAAAATAATTACTATAGTTTTCATATGCCAGTAAAAGTGTCGCAACGCTTATACTTGAGTTTACAATATATTTGTTATAATCGCCCGCATCGTACCAGCCTTTAGATGCAGAAATAATTTCACCCGCTTTTCGTGTAGGACCTGCAGCCGAAGGTAATATAATTACTTCATTGTCAGGATGTCCTGCTTTTCGTGCATGCTTTCCGGCATGTTTTGCTTTTAGTTCCGTTGATGCCCGGTTATAGTAAAAAGCTTTACTTATAGCATTACTTACAGAACAAAATGCAGTATCGTGTATTACAAATGAATGTGATGTTCCATGTCCGGGTACTGATAATGTGTAGGTTCCCTTTTGGGTAAGCAGTGAAAAATCAGCAATTTGTACTGATTCTCCGGATGAAATCCATGTTTTGGGGTGGGAAAGATTCCCTCGGTATATAACCTCTTTGCGATGGTTTGATATATAAAATTCAGTAGCATGAGCATCAACTACTGCTGCAATTTTTTCAGAAACCGGTAAAAAACCAATTTGATTGAGTCTGATGTGTTTTGTGTTTTCTTGAGAATGAGAACAATATGAGAACAATAACACAAAGGCTAAAATGAGAAATGTGGGTTTCATGATTCATAGCATTTAGTTAAATACCTATTATCCGTTTTTTAACGGATAATAGGTATATTTTGTTTGTTATATACGGGTGCTTATTGAATAATTATTTGTATTGTTTCTGTCTGTTTTCCAGCATTTATCAGTTCACACATATAGTTTCCCTTAGGAATCTGAGATTCTATCGTATTATCTGAAGCAGATACCTGTGCTGTTTGAATTAATTGTCCGGTAATTGAATATATAAGTGCAGTATATGATTCACCTGTTGGAATACCAAAAAAGGTAATTGTATTATGAGAAACAGGGTTTTCTACAAATATATTCGAATGTGTGTGTTGTGCATGTAAATTGTTGGGTATTTGTGTTGGGGTATGAACAGGAGCTATATTTTCTTCGGTGAGAAAAGCAAAATCCATATAATTTAAGTTAAACCCACCTGAAAATGCATATAAAGAAAATTCATATATACCTTCTTCAAAATATGCTGTATCGGTAATTGTTTCCCAGTTTTGCCATCCACCTGTTGATGTTGGGTGAATAAGAGAGAACACCGAATCTTCAATAAGCATATGTAATTCGCCGGTTGCATTTTGAGATGCTGTTCGGTAACCAATAGCGTACGAGCCCGCATGAGTAATGTCGAGTGTGTATGTCATTGAATCTCCATTGTCAATATAGCCCACATTGATACCTTCTCCTTCCTCATCTTCGGTAGCCTCGGTTTGTATGCCATCCATTGTTATATAGTCTTCAGCTTCTATTCTGAATTCTTTCATATGACCAATTTGTGATAGTGTGATTTTTTGTATTGTGTCTTCATTAATCATCACATAAAAATCTCCTGTACGAATAGTGTCTGTAGTATTTTCTTCTTGTACATTAATATTGATAAAGGCACTGCCAAGTATTGTGTCTTCAGAAAATGAGTACCAAGTATCATTAGTTTCTACATGCCATTCGGTATTCGAGAAAACAGAAAAAGTTGCAACAGTTTGTGTTCGTGCGAGTGTTTTGGACGAAATAGAAGGGATAGCAAAACTTGCAGGTAAAGACTCTAACCATTTATTGTATTCAACAGGAATAGCATGTGCAAGATACGTCATAGGAGCTTGCCAGTTTATAGCAATTTCATTTGTTGTGTAGCTGCATGTAGCATCTTTATAGGCTTGAGCTTCGTATTGTGAGTAAGTTGATATACAATCGCCACCTGCGGTGCTGTTTGGTCCTCCTGCCAGAAATCCGGGAACAGAACCGGGATTTGTGTCAGCTTCAGAAACCCTGTGGTGTACATTTTCTGATGCTTTTTCTCCAAATTCTGTAATAAAACTATATTCTGTTGCATTGCGCCCCAATAAATAATCGTAACACGATAGTGCAGCATTAAGAAAAGAATCTGAATCTGTTATGTTATATGCTTGTAGCAACATGATAGACTCGTTTGCAACAACACTATTGCTTCCCCAGGAAAAATTAGAGGTAGTTATTCGGTATGGGTTAGATTTACGTTTATTTACTAAGCCTTGTGCTTTTTCTAAAATTATAGCAGAAACTTCTGCAGTATCAACAGCAAACCCTATAGCATCTCGGTGCGTATTGAGAGAGAATAGGCTTAAAGTTGCAAGGCTTCTCCAGTTTGGTGTATTGAAATTACGATTTAGGTTAATATCAGCAGCATAAACCGAATCTTTTCCTGTTGAGATTAGTAATTCTGTAGCAGCCCATGTTTTTTCGTCGCTAAAGTCATTGTCCCCATATCCACCTGTACTTACTGCTGGATAACCATCTTCGGCATCGGGATTTGAAAATGAAACGTTCGGGTTGTTTTCAGCCCATTCCCATGCGTACTCTGCAGCCGATAAACAAGAATCAGCGAAAGCAGAATCAACTGGAGCATATGTTCGTCCCGCCATAGCCATTACTGCTGCAAAATCAAGAGTAGCAGCTGTTCCTTTAGCAACAACATAGCGTGTTGCGTTGTCTTCGTGTGGCATAATCATGCCGGCAAAGCTTGCAGATGTTGTTTTGTTGTATACACCACCGTCGGCAGGATCTTGCATTGTTAGCATCCAATCCAAATTCCATTTGATTTCATCTAATAAATCAGGAACATTATTTGAACTTTCGGGAATATTCCATGATGTGGTATCATAATATTCAGGATAGCTTTCGTATGCCTGCAAGAGTGTTCCGACTGTAATACCGGAGTTTACAATATATTTATTGAAGTCACCGGCATCGTACCATCCTTTGGGTGCGGAAATAGTATCTCCGGCAACTCTGTTTGGTCCGGCTGCAGATGGGTGAACTATAACAATAGTATCCGGATGTCCGGCATCGCGTGCGTATTCACCGGCATATTCCGGAAGAATGTCTGTCGATGCCCGGTTTAAATAAAATGCTTTTACAATGGCATTGTTGATTTTTGAGAATACGGTATCGCTTATTTCAAAGCGAACAGATGTGCCGTACTCCGGAACTTTCAGGTGATATACCCCTGGTGTGTTGAAAATGCTAAAATCAGCAATTTGAACTGATTCACCCGAAGAACTCCACGTAGCAGATTGTGAAAGTGTGTTTGTGAAAACTGTATTACCAAGCGTGTCGGTAATTTCAAAGCTTGTGGCATCTGTTTCAACAATTGCTGCCAGTTTTTGAGCGTAGGGTAAAAAACCAATTTGATTTAAGCGAATGTGCTTAGTCGGTTCTTGTGTGTATGCAATTTGCGTTACAAAAAGCAGACACATGATAAAAATTTTTTTCATATTATTATTATTTTATTTATTTAGGATACTACAAACATAAGAAAAATTATAATAAGATAAAAAAAAGTTGACAAATCTAATAAAAGAATGTAATTTTGTACTTCCAAAATATGGGGCTGAATGGAATTGACGAGGAGTTGATTGGAAATGTAAGCATGCCGGGCGATCAGAATTTGACCCGTAAAAACACATTCTGATACAATAATTGGCGAAAACAATTACGCTCTTGCTGCGTAGTCGAAGTAATAGTAGACTAAGCTTTGTTCCGGATAAGATTCGGAAGCAAGACATCTCGCAAATGGCACGTCTTTAGTCGTTTGGTTTCGAGGTGCAGAAAATAAAGACTCGTGTGTACGGTGCTTGGACGTATGCATTAAATTAAATTCAAGCTAAGGAAAAAGTAGGGTGCCCGTTCTCGGCTTTTTCCCAACAATTAATAGCGTGGCTAAGCATGTAGAAAGCATTTTCAATGCTTGTTCGGACCAGGGTTCAAATCCCTGCAGCTCCACTATCATCCTTTGATGTCTTAGTTGGGAGTTCTTTTTCTGAGTTATAGCGAAGAGAGTGTGACTAATAGGTGTTTTTCCATTGGAGATCTCGGGCTTCGGTGGAAATATTTGTTTTTTAGACTAACATACAAACTTGTTTCGCGTGCGTAAATTTTTCGCGTATAACAATACAAGAATAGTCTTTTACTAGTGAGCCCATACTAACACATGTTACTGTATTATGTGTTGTTTACTATACCAAATGGAATGTGAACCAGAGGTATATTATTTACTTGTTTGAGGTGTCCTAGTTGGTCATCAAAATAAATGTGTGGTTTTAAAATTTTCAGCACATTGCTTTTGTCAATTCCTCCCAGGAAAAAGGTTTGATCTACTGATATACCCCATGCTTTGAGTGTATTAACTACTCGTTCGTGTGATGGAGAATTTCGAGCGGTAATGAGTGAAATGTTGAGTAAAGGTGTATATTCTTCTTGTTCTGATTTTCGCTTTTCAAGATCTTGAAACAGAGATATTTTTTTAATAAAATCTTGTAATGGTCCTGGAATATGTGGGATGTTAGCGTGGTGCGACTCCATGTCGTGGAATTTTTGTAAATCGTGTGTTTCTTGATATATTTTTTCTGCTGCGTCATCTGCGAGTACTCCGTCAAAATCAAAAGCAAGGCGCAATTGGGAGTCTTTTTCTATATCGGTTATGGTGGAATTTATTACTCTGCCGGCTCCATATCCTGTTTGTATAGCGTTTCGTACATCTTCGTTATGTGCTGAAAGAAACAAAGAAACGTTGTATGCCGGTAAATATTTAAATGGTGAATTGCCGGAAAAAAATGCTGCCCGGGTAATTGGGAGCCCGTAGTGCTGAATTGATCGAAAAACTCTCATGCCGGTTTCGGGACTGTTTCGCGACATTAAAATGACTTCTACGGGTTGCTCTTCGGTAAATATTGTGTTAAAGTGTAATAGCCTTCTAATAAAAGGGAAAGCAACGCCTTGTGGAAGAGTGTTGTCTATATGTTCTTCCTGATATTTTTTATAGGCACGTATGCCTTTTGTACGAAATATCGTATCCGATTCCGATAAATCAAACAATGCACTTGATGCAATGGCTATAACGAGTTTTTTTTCTATCGGAAAAGGCATATGGTTATTTTATTTGTGTACGAAAACTTTATTTATATGTAGTTTTGGTAGATTTTTTATACTTATTTGCAAAGAAGATATATCCACGATGTTTGTATTGAATACCCAGGGGGTGTTTTTTTAAAGTTTTTATGTATGAGGAATATAACGAAAAAATCTCATGCAGTTATTTCGAATAAGCGATATATACTATTTATTTATGCAATATTGGTAAACACTGTTTGCACATCATCGTCTTCTTCTATTTTGTCAAGTAGTTTTTCAATATCCTGAAACTGCTCATCTGTTAATTGAACAGGAGAGGTCGGAATTCTTTGCAATTCGGCTTTTTCAACAGGAATATTCATTTTTTCCAAAGCCTGAGAAAGGTTTCCAAAATCGGTATAGTTTGCAAATAACTCTACAACATCGTTATTAAATTGAATATCTTCCAGACCATAATCTATTAGTTCCAGTTCTAATTCTTCTAAATCGTGAATATTTGTGGCCGTAATTTGAAATACCGACATACGTTTAAATAAAAACTCCAAAGAACCAGTAGGAACAACTTGTCCACCGTTTTTGTTAAAGTATGATTTTATGTTCGCAACTGTTCGGGTAGAATTGTCTGTTGCACATTCCACTACAATAAGCACGCCATGCGGACCTTTACCCTCATACAAAACTTCCGAGATAGATTCACTATCTTTACCTCCTGCCCGTTTAATAGCTGCATCAATATTGTCTTTCGGCATGTTTTGTGCCTTTGCATTTTGAATAGCAGTGCGGAGTTTTGGATTCATTTCAGGATTTTCTCCACCTTCTTTTGCCGCTATTGTTATGGCTTTGCCAAGTCGAGGGAACAGTTTCGACATTTTATCCCATCTTTTTTCTTTTGAGGCTCGTCGGTATTCAAATGCTCTTCCCATGTTTAGTAAATATTACTCATCATCATTATTTGTTTGTTCAATAATATCTACATCGCTTATGTTTCCGAGGTTTTCGTATTCAGACAAATATTCAACGTCTTGATGTTTTTCCAGATATTCTTCCTGAATAGTATTTCGCAATATTCCGTTCGAGTCATAATCTGCATCGTCATTTACAATTTTCTTTGCTTCTTCGATACTCATACGAACCATGTAGTATTTTTCGTCTGTTTCAAACGGTAAGGCAAAACGCTCGTTTCCTTCTTTGTCGGTGTATGAAATAAGGTGTTCATAAAAACCGGTCGGATAAATTAATTTTATTTGTTCTTGAATGTCCGAATCAAGTTTTCCAAAATCTTTTATTACGCGTGGTTTTCGTTTTTGCATAATGATAAACAAATTAAAATATTGTACAATTAATAATTTAATTATTCGTGTATGATAAATTTACTACCAATTTTTTATAATACTGTAATTATTGTGCGTTTTTTATAGTTGTAATTACAGATTCTGCGAGTGTATTTGCTTCCTCAGTAGTGTTGCTTTCTGCATATATTCTGATAATTGGTTCAGTATTAGATTTTCGCAAATGCACCCAACCATTTGCAAATGTGATTTTGAGCCCATCAATAGTTGATGTTTTTTCATTTGAAAATTGTGTCTTAACATTTTGTATTACTGCATCAACATCAGTTTCGGGAGTTAGTTCAATTTTGTTTTTTGAAATAACGTATTGTGGGTATTCTGCACGAAGTTCCGAACATTTTTTTCCGGATGTTGCCAAATGAGTTAAAAATAAAGCTATACCTACTAAAGCATCTCTTCCATAATGAGACGCAGGATATATTACACCGCCGTTACCTTCGCCACCAATAATAGCATTGGTTTCCTTCATTTTTTCTACAACATGAACTTCACCAACTGCTGATGCAGCATATGAGCTATTATGTTTTTCAGTAATATCTTTGAGAGCTTGAGTTGAACTTAAATTGCTGACCGTGTTTCCGGGAGTATGTGTAAGTACGTAGTCTGCAATAGAAACTAAGGTATATTCTTCGCCGAACATTGTTCCGTCTTCGTTTATAATAGCTAATCTATCTACGTCTGGGTCTACAACAAAGCCAACGTCAGCATTAGAATTTTTTAGGGTATCGGATATGTCCGTGAGGTTTTCGGGGAGTGGTTCCGGTGTATGTGCAAAATTACCATTGGGTTCACAATTGATGTGTATAATATTCTCTACGCCTAAAGCTTCTAAGAGTTGCGGTATTATAATGCCGCCAACTGAATTTATACAGTCTATAGCTACGGTAAAATTCGCTTTTTTAATAGCTGTAGTATCAACCAAATCGAGAGAAAGAATATTTTTTATATGAATGTTATTGTATGCCTTGCATGAAACAATTTTTCCTAAATTTTCTATCGTCGCATATTCCATTTTGCGGGACTCTGCGTATGCCAATATTTCCTTTCCTTCATCACCATTTAAAAATTCCCCTTTACGGTTAAGTAGTTTTAAAGCATTCCACTGCTTCGGATTATGGCTGGCTGTAACAATAATTCCACCATCTGCATGTTCGCCCGGTACTGCAATTTCAGTAGTTGGCGTTGATGCCATTCCTAAATCTATAACAGTATACCCCAAAGCAACAAGGGTTTGACTAACTAGTGACGAAACCATATTGCCCGATATGCGAGCATCACGCCCTATTACAATTTTTTTTGTTGGATTGTCTGTATTATCGGCAATCCAAGTACCATATGCAGTAGTAAAGGAAACAATGTCAATGGGAGTTAAATTTTCTTGAGGAACTCCGCCAATAGTACCACGTATACCCGAAATAGATTTTATAACTGTCATGTAGATTTTTGTTTTTTTGAAAAAAAAAAGTCTAAGTATATTTAACATAGTACTTAGACTTTTTATGAATGTATGTGTATATATTATAATTTATTTACACAATTTAAATTATCAAATGCTTCTTCAAGACGAGCAATCATAGCTTCTTCACCTTTACGTAACCAAACGCGAGGATCATAGAATTTTTTGTTTGGTTTGTCTTCACCTTCAGGATTTCCAATTTGAGCTTGCAGATAATCGTGATTATCAGCTTCAAATTTACGGATACCATCCCACATAGCCCATTGAGTATCGGTATCAATGTTCATTTTTATAACACCGTATCCAATAGCTTCAAGAATTTCTTCTACAGAAGATCCAGATCCACCGTGGAATACAAAGAATACCGGTTTGTCAGTAGTACCGTGTTTCTCGTTGATGAATTTTTGAGAGTTATCAAGAATTTTCGGAGTTAATTTTACATTACCCGGTTTGTAAACACCATGAACATTTCCAAATGAAGCTGCAATTGTAAAGTTAGGTGAAACTTCCAGTAATTGAGAATATGCATATTCAACCTCTTCCGGTTGAGTGTATAATGAAGATGAGTCAACCTCTGAGTTGTCAACACCGTCTTCTTCACCACCTGTTACACCTAATTCAATTTCTAAGAACATATCTATTTTACTCATACGTTCTAAGTATTTTTTACATGTGCTGATGTTTTCTTCGAGTGGCTCTTCAGATAAATCAAGCATATGAGAACTGAATAATGGTTTTCCGGTGTTTTTGTAGAATTTTTCACCTTCATCTAATAAACCATCTATCCATGGTAATAATTTTTTTGCTGCGTGGTCTGTGTGTAAAATTACAGGTACGCCATATAATTCAGCCATTTGGTGCACGTGGTGTGCTCCTGAAACTGCTCCTGCAACTTGTGCTTCCTGACCATCTTTTTTAAGACCTTTTCCGGCATAAAATTGTGCACCACCGTTTGAAAATTGAATGATTACCGGTGATTGTACTTTAGCAGCTGCTTCAAGTACTGCATTTACTGAGTTTGTACCTACTACATTTACTGCAGGAAGTGCAAATTTATTTGCTTTTGCTATTTCAAAAACTTTTTTTACGTCATCGCCGGCAAGTACTCCCGGTTTAACTGCATCTGATATTAATCCCATGATTATTAACGATTTAAATTATTATTATCAATTGTTTTCTTATTTGAGCGTAAAACTATAAAAAAATAATTAAAACAAAGATATTTATATGTATAAAGTTTTATGTTTTTATGTACTTATAAAAAATATGCCGCCTCCATCGTATAAAGGGCCGTTATATAATTCTACTATAGTGCATTTATGGTTGTGAATAAATTGTCTAAGTTCACTGTTGTTTTTGAGTGTATGGAGAGAGCCAATGCAATACACTGTATTGTTGAAAACTCCCATTGTTCCTCCAATAAATCCGTGTTTGTATGGAGGCAAATGTATGGTTTCGGGCTTGCAATATATATGTGGTATATGTGTTTTTTGTAATTGTTTTACAATTCCTTGGTCCGATGTTATACAGGCACCGTCCGGGAGTTGTATCATGCTGCATCGTGTGTATGCTTGCGGAAGATGTATGAATTCTGTGTGAATACATTTTTGTTTTATAATTGTGTCGGTATAGTCTTGTTTGTGAAACAGATGGTGCTTTGTAACGATGCAATTGTATGGTGTGCTGTTGTGCAATTCTTTTCCTGTGCTGATAGCACCGATTGTGCTGCGTGGAGCATGTGTGCGAATTATAGCTTGTGTTTCAATAGGTGTATTTGGTGCATATATAATTTTATTGGGAGCTATTTGGCACATAAATACATCGGGGTGTCCTTCTATAGCTTTATACGTTGTGTTGCGAGACATAAATTCGTGAACAGAAAAAAATTGACTGAGTTTTTCTTTTGCTTCTTGTGGGGCACGTGCGTCAATGATAGCAATAGGTGAATTCATTTTTTTGGAGTTTAGAGTCGCTTTGTATTGATACCCAACCGTAGGTTTGTTGCAACCATAGTTTGTTGGATGATTTATATCCGATAGCATATGGAATGTCTCCGGGTGATACATATATGTGTAGCTTCCCATGCTGGTGCGGGAGTTTATGCATAAAACGTTTTTTCCACATGTGTGTGATTGCAAGTTGTTTAATTGATGGATGATAGGGGCCTGCAAGTAATATGTCGGGAGATTCAAAATCTTTGCTTGGATGAAGCCCGATGCGTAAAATGTTGATAGAGTGTTCTGTAAATAGAGAATATATATCTGCCAGCCATTTTGTTGCTGTTGCAATATCCAGTGGGGTGTAAGTCCCGTTTTTATACATGTGTGCCAGAGCGGTGTGTGCTATTACTAAACAGGGGTATATACGAGTTGTGTGTGCTTTGCATGCAATAATTTGGCGTGCTGTATTCATGCTTTTTTCGTATGTGTCTCCCGGTAAACCTATCATCATCTGAAGACCAAGTTTAAATTTGTGTGCAGTAATTTGTTTAGCTGCCATTTTGATTTGCTCGGCAGTATGTCCTCGTTGTGATGCAGCTAAAACATCATTGTCATATGATTGTGCACCCAGTTCTATGTCTTGTACTCCATATGATTTCAGCATGTGTAATATGTGTTCCGAAATATAGTCGGGACGGGTTGATATGCGAATCCCTTCGACAGCACCTTTTTGAATATAAGATTGTGCGAGTGTCAAAAAAGCTCTTTGTTGTTCGAGAGGCAGACCTGTAAAATTTCCACCAAAAAAGGCAATTTGTATTGATGCGGATTTTGGAATTGTACTGATATGTTTGTCTATTATGTTTTGAGCATCAGATATGTCCGGTATGTTGTGTGTGTTGCTGATGTTTTGTTGATTGCAAAACACGCATTTATTGTGGCAGGCGAGTTCGGGTAAAAATATAGGAATATTATAGTGTTTCTGCATGCCAATTTTTTTATGGCAAATATATATATATTTATGTATGAGTTGAACTCATGTCTTAGAAATTGTATACTTCTATTTCTATTTTTTTTATGCCTTATGCCTTATGTCTGTGTCAATGCCTAAATATGGTTGAGTATTAAAAAAAACATCTGTAATTTCGTAATTAATCTGTTTATCGGAAGGATATTTATATATGACAAAAAAAGGCGGTTTTTTTAAAAAACCGCCCTTCACTTCAAATTGTATAAAAAAACTACACTATATATTAAAAATCTGTACGAGCCCATCCGCTTAACCACGAGTCGCCTGAGCCGATATTAGTGTCTGAATCAAACCATGAATCATCAGTGCTTACATCTTTGCCGCCAGAGAATGTGTCAGATGTTGATTTTGCAACAACTTCGATTGTAACATTGTTTGATGTTTCGAATTTATTGTTTTCTTCAACTGTTGGCCCATTCGGGTCGTCAATTTCAGTATCGCCGTCCATAACTTTTGATACTGAATATTTAATAGCTGCATCAGAAACATCAGAATTTACAACTGCATAGTCAACAATTAAGTCTCCGTTATTCACATTTGTAAGAGTTTGGTTGTGTTCAACGTGAATAGAACGTTTGTCGAAACCAGTAACAACCGCGTTGTAAATTTTTCCTTTGGTTCCTTCACGAAGTTTCATACCGTATTTCCCTGCATCGTCGCCGTTTTCGTATCCACCGATTAAGGTAATGTTTGCCAAAGTCGGATTTGCAAACGGTGAGGCTGCGTTGTCTTTTGAGTTGTTATCACCTTCAAAACCGCGGTCTCCTATGCCTGGTTTTTGTTTTGCCAATAAATATTGACCTTTTCCTGACCAACCTTGTGTCCAGTCGAAGCTGTCGTCTTTTGCACCATACACCATTGCATACTTAATGTTTACGGTACCACCAAAAAACTCAATTCCGTCGTCATCACCTTCATATATTTGAATATACTCCAGTGTTGTTCCGTTACCCACACCATATAGCGATAAGCCGTTAGATTCGTGCTCTTCGTCTAAACTTGTTCCGGTATATTCAAGAATACAATATTTCAATGTTCCTGAATTATCGTCAGCTGCACTTCCGCCATAAGCTGCATTACCAATTTCAGAAGAGCCGCTGCCTCCTTCTGCATTAATTGGAGCTTTACCACAAATGTGAATAGATCCCCATGCACCGCTTTCTTTGATGTTTGAAGTGAATACGATAGGTTTTGCAGCTGATCCGACTGCTTCAATTTTTGCACCTTGTTCAATTAATAAATAGGTAATAACGTCTGTTTGTGCGATGATTTCGGTTCCTTCTTCAATTGTTAAGGTTGCCGGTGCTACCACGTGCACATCTCCGCGTAAATACCATGTTTGATCACTGGTAAGCGTTACATCTTCAGTGATTTCTCCTGTGAGAACTGTGTCTGTGTTGTTTTCCGGAGTGTCTGCCGGATCGTCTTTACACGATGTAAGCATCATGCCTAAAACTAAACTGATAGCTGCAATAGCTACATGTACTTGTACTTTTTTCATTGTTTTCAAATTTTAAAATTAAATAAATAGTTAATTAATTGTATAAGATATGTTTATATCTGCTGATATTCCTTTTTCAAAGTTTTTCAAAGTTTTGAATCGTTCATATGTTTTGGTATCCTGATTGTAATTTACCCCCTGAACATATGTTTGTTCTTGATAGAGTATGTTTTTAATGCTGAGGTCAATATTCCATACTTTAGAGAGTTTGTTTTTTATAACCAAATTGAGTGAATGGAACGGTTTTTCAAAAATGCTTCCCATTCCGCCGCTACCCACTGCATATAGTCGTTGTCCGTATACATTGTAAACCAGTGCCAGACTTGAGGTATGTTTTTCATTTTCTCCGTATGTAAACTGGTATCCGGCGTCGGCATTTATAAGAAAAGGCGAGGCTCCCTGCATTGCTCGTGTTTTTTCGGTTTCGTTTGCATTTTCAGAAACCCGGATTAGTGTATACATGTATGCCGCATTTGCACCAACAAAGAACTGTTCCTGCATAACTTTTTTTACCTCTATTTCAGCTCCGCCAGCATATCCTCGTTCTGTGTTTTTGAATGTATACATAATTGTTCCGCCGGTTGGTTTGCTAATCATCTCAATAGGATTTTGTAATATTTTACCATATACACCGAAAGAAATTATTTCTCTTTTTGTGGGGAATATTTCATATTTCAGATCGATATTGTAATTATACCCATTTTTTAGATTTTTATTTCCTTCTGTTTTTGGTTCGCCGTATGCAGGTATAACACTTGCCGGAGATTTTTCGTAAAAACCCGGACGGGTAATGGTTTTGCTTGCTGCAAGTCGTATATTTTTGTTTTCTGTTTGTTTGTATGTTATGTTTAAAGCTGGAAATATATCATGAGAGATTAAAGAGATATCTGTGGCAGTGCCTATTTGATTATAATCTGTGACGGTCATATCTGCATATTCATAGCGAAGCCCGAAATTAATTGTAGTTTGTTCGTTCGGTTCATAGTTTATAGATGAAAATGCTGCACCCAAAAGTTTTTCTCCGGTATAGAGCATAGGATAACTGTTCCCGTTTTTTACATATATATTATTTTCCTCAAAATTTTCTTCGGAAAAAATATCCAGTGGTGTGTATGGTTCTGTAACAATGTTTTGCACCGCAGAAATATCATAAAAATAGGCGTACGAATTAAAATCTTTCATCGTATAGCTGCTTTCAATACCGGCTGAAATCTCATACGATTCATCTTGCGGATGATAATTTCCCTTGAACGAGCCAGTCAGAGTCGATTCTTGTTGGTCGGTGAAAAAACGTGCTGTTTCTTGCTGGTTAAGAGCAAAAAGAGACCATTCATTGTTTTGTTTAATGTAAGTCGTTTGTCGTCTGTCCGGAATAGATGATTCGGCTTGTGAATATCCCGCATCCCACGACAATGATGTGCTGCTCGTAATAGCTTTGTCTCCCAGAATTTGCAGGTAATATAACCGGTTGTTTGAAAAACTGTAATTTCGGATAAACAAAGAATCACCCTCATTGTCCCAGCCATCATATTTCAGTTCAGCAACATCTTCGGTTCCTGAGGTGTAAAACATATTTGCTTTGATTACGCCACCTTTGTGCGAAATGTATGAGGCACTGAGTAAATTTGTGAATTGTGTTGAATAAGTATAGGTGTCTTTGTAGAATTTATTTTTTATTGTTCCGTCTGCTTTCAGTTGAGCATCATATACATAATCTTCAAATAAATAATCATTGGAAAACGAAGAGGAAAACAGAATGCCGGCTTTGCCGTTTTCAAGCATGTAGGAATTGCCGCCGCTTATATCTAGAGAAATATCGGGGAGAGCGTTGTATTGTACATCGCCAAAGTGTGTTGAAAATATATCCTGAGAAGCATCTTTACTGTTTTGGTTACGGTTAACAATTTTGTATTCTTCCGGAAGGATTTCATTTCGTTGCTGTACATCAAATCCAAAAAAGTTATCGGTTTCTGAATATGCTTCAATGAAATTTCTTCCGGTTGTTTGATTATTATAGCCGATACCTCCACCAATGGTAAGAAATTTTTTGTCAGGATAATCTTTGGTTTCAATATTAATTAAGGCTCCGGAATAATCCGCACTGTGTTCTGCCGAATATACTTTATGAACGCCAATGTTTTTAACCACATCACTCGGAAAGAGATCTAATTGAATTACTTTTTTTGTCGGGTCAGGTGAGGGGACAGGCATATTATTTAATAAAGCTTTATTGTATCGGTCACCTAAACCGCGCACAAATAATTGCTTGCTGCCTATCATAGAAATTCCCGACATTTTTTTTACCCCCGAAGCTACATCCGAAGCACCTTTTCGGGAAAGTTCCTGTGCACCAATACTAGTTTGTATTGTTTGGGCATTTTTTTGATCTAGTAAAGAAATTATTTCACTTTCTTTGTTGGCACGAGCGGTAATGAATACCTTGTCGGTTTCTACTGCTGCTACCGATAAATTAAAATTAACAGTAATATTTTCTCCTTTATCTATAGTAATATTTTCTATTATTTGATCTTCGTATGTTATATAGGTACACACAACTGTATAAGTACCCGGCTGAACGTCTAGTGCAAATGTGCCGTCGTAATTACTCATAGTGCCAACTGTTTCGTTTTCCATTAAAAAAATGGTAGCTCCGATTAACTCTTCTTTCGTCTGTGCATCTGTTACTTTTCCTTGAATCATGCATGGTTGTGTTATTCCTGTTATACTTCCTAACCCCATTGTAAGTAATACTAATAATCTCTTCATGTATCTTTTTTTTTACAATTATTATATCTGTTCGGAAGCAAAACTATAGCACGTATCTTATACTTAGTTTATGTAGGTTTTAACAAAACGTTAAGTTTAAAATGTGATATAGATGTTGTGTAAAATGCTGTTTTGTAGTGTTCTGTGTTTTTTGTATTGCTGTTTGTGTTGTGAAAAAGCGGGGCTAAAAATTAACATATTAGTAACATGTGCTTAAAATCTGATTTACATAGTATGTATAGATTTGGTGCCATGAGTTATAAAGTATTAATAGCAGATGATGAACCGGATATAATTGAATTCTTAGAATACAATTTATCTAAAGAAGGTTTTGAAGTTTTATCCGTAACTAACGGGAGAGATGCGTATAAAAAAGCCTTATACGAAAAACCTGATGTTATATTATTAGATATTATGATGCCCGAAGGCGATGGCGTGGAAATATGCAGTCAATTGCGGGAGCATCCCGAATTTGAACATACTATTATTGCGTTTTTAACAGCACGGAGCGAAGATTATTCGCAAATTGCCGGTTTCGAGGTCGGGGCAGATGATTATATAACCAAACCTATTCGTCCTCGTGTGTTGGTTGCACGCATTAATGCTCTGCTCAAACGTAAAATGTCGCCCAAAACAATGGAAGAAAATATTTTTGATTTTGGAGAAATATCTATTGACAGAAATCAACGTTTGGTTTTTTTGAATGGTACTGAAATGTTTTTACCCAAAAAAGAATTTGAAATTCTTAATTTATTAGCCTCAAAACCCGGTGTGGTTTTTACTCGTCAGGAAATGTATAACTTAATTTGGGGAACAGAAATTTTTGTCGGTGATAGAACAATTGATGTACATGTTCGTAAAATTCGTGAAAAAATTGGCGATTCTTATATCAAAACGATAAAAGGAGTAGGGTATAAGTTTGTTGGTTAAATATATTTAAGAGATTACATATTTCTACCCCCATATAATATGTAATTCTGTTCAGGAGGAATTCGAAAGGATTCCTCCTTTTTTTGTGGCTGAAGTATTTAAGAGATTGTATTTTTCAAAAATCTGTATTGTACATACGCCCGAAATAATAAATAATTTTAGTTAAAATGGCATAGGAATTATTGTTTCTGCAGTATGAGTATTTAAAAATAAAAGCAGATGTATTATACATACCGAAATTATTATATTGTATGCGAGACACAATAGCTGTTGTGTGTTTTGTGCATGTGTTATCTAATTAATCATTACGGTTATATGACACATATTGCGATATATACAACTAATAGAATACACAAAAAAGAATTGTTTGAAGCTATTAAATCAAACAGATTATTGTTTGAGCACACACCGTTAAACGGAAAAATTGGTGCAGTTTTTTCCACGGATACAATAAATAAAATTATTGAAGATGAATATAAACACGATGAGTATCCCATACAGACATCGGAAAATAACAGTTTAGAAAGCATGTCGAGTGGGCAACAAAAAATTGCTTTAGCTCAGTATTTATTTCGACAGAACCCCGATTATATTATACTTGACGATGTGCACAGTAGTTTAGATTCCTATACTTTAGAGTACTTAGTGAAAGAAATTTATGAACATGCAGATGTTATACAATATATTCAGATCTGTTATAGAAAAGAAGATGTTTTGCCCTGTGTACAAACTGTTTTGTGTATAGATGAGAACCTTCGGATTACAGATGTGTTCTCTACAGAAGAATTTTCTTTGCAGTCATCAGTTTTATCAAAGCAAAGGTTTTCAGCAATTAACGCCCGGACAGCAAAGAATAGTTTTGGTTATTCGTACACTTATAAAACAACCGTCTTTATTGATATTGGATGAACCTACTGCAGGTTTGGATGATGAAAATGCACGAGTTTTTGTTGATTTGATATCGGCAGTAGCTTCGGTAAAAAAGATGGCTGTGATTTATGTTTCACATCGTAACGAAGCAGGCTTGCATCCCGATTATGTTTTTGAATTACAACCTCATAAAAATGGTTCTACAGGAAAAATTTATGGAAAATAATATGTATGAAGATATACGAAGAAATCTATAATAAAAAAGGCGGTCATATTATGTATGACCGCCTTTTTAAATTATATACAAATAAATTGATTCAGCTAGTTATCTTAAACAGCGCCTTGTGCTATCATAGCATCAGCAACTTTAATAAATCCACCAATGTTTGCACCTTTCACGTAATTGATAAAACCGTCTTTTTCTGTACCATGTTGAACACAAGTAGCGTGAATGTTTTTCATAATTTGTTGTAATTTAGCATCCACCTCTTCGCTTGTCCAGTTCAAACGCATAGAGTTTTGAGCCATTTCAAGACCGGAAGTAGCAACACCACCAGCGTTAGCAGCTTTACCTAAACCGTAGAGAATTTTTGCATCAAGGAAAATTTCTACAGCCTCAGGAGTAGAAGGCATGTTTGCACCTTCTGATACACAAATACATCCGTTAGCAACTAATGTTTTTGCATCTTCTTCCAACAGTTCATTTTGAGTTGCAGAAGGGAATGCTACATCACATTTAATTCCCCAAGGAGTTTTTCCTTCGTAAAATTCGCAATTATATTTTTCTGCATATTCTTTTATACGACCCCGTTTGTTATTTTTAAGGTCTTTGATAAACGCTAATTTTTCAGCATCAATTCCATCCGGATCATAAATAAAACCATTAGAATCAGAAGCAGTAACACATTTTCCGCCTAGTTCAGTTGCTTTTTCAATACAAAATTGTGCAACATTACCTGAACCAGATACTACACAGGTTTTTCCTTGCATAGAATCGTTACGGGTTTTAAGCATTTCTTGTGCAAAATATACCTCACCGTAACCTGTTGCTTCCGGACGAATAAGAGACCCACCCCATTCGAGAGCTTTACCTGTTAATACACCGGTAAATTCGTTGCGAAGGCGTTTGTATTGACCATACATGAAACCAATTTCACGACCGCCAACTCCAATGTCGCCGGCAGGGATATCAGTGTCTGCACCAACGTGGCGTTGAAGTTCTGTCATAAAGCTTTGGCAAAATTTCATAATTTCGTTATCAGATTTTCCTTTTGGGTCGAAATCTGAACCACCTTTACCACCACCCATTGGGATAGTTGTTAAACTGTTTTTGAAAACTTGTTCGAATGCTAAAAATTTTAAAACACCTAGGCTTACTGTTGGGTGAAAACGCAATCCACCTTTGTATGGACCAATAGCACTGTTCATTTGTACTCTGATTCCACGGTTGATTTGAATGTCGCCTTTGTCGTCAAGCCATGGTATACGGAATATTATAACACGTTCAGGTTCTACCATTCTTTCAAGAACTTTTGCCGATTTGTATTTCGGGTTTTCTTCTATAAATGGTAATAAGGATTCAACAACTTCTTGTACTGCTTGGTGAAATTCTACTTCACCCGGATTTTTGGCAATTACTTTTGCCATAAAATCATTTACCTTAACATCTAATAAATCTGCCATTTTATATATGTTTTTAATTTATATTACTAATTTAATTTGTTTATATTTTTCAAAAATATGATATATTTTACAAATTGTATATGGGGTATATCGAATTTACGTGATATACGTAGCGTGTTTTTGTGTCGTCTGATTTTTGTATATGTGAGCTGGTAATTAATTGTATTTCTGTATTTTGTTTAAGTATAGTGTGATGCGGTTTTTAAAGTTTTACAGAGACATATACTGTAAGGTAACAAGTATAATATAGATTTTTCTTTTTGTGTAAATATGAACAGTATATATTACAGTAATTATAGTTTTGTAATAAAATGTATAAAAAAACAAATGTAAACCAGTACTTTTTTATATTTTTGTAGTGCAACACTCAAATGTAATGTATATGAATTTCAAAGATAATGAACAGGCTCTTAATACAATAAAATTTGTTAATGCAACAAACAGAGCTATTTTTTTGACTGGAAAAGCAGGTACCGGAAAAACAACCTTGTTGCATAATATTGTATCGCATACGCACAAAGAGTATATAATAGCTGCACCTACGGGTATTGCTGCATTGCATGCCGGTGGAGTAACTATCCATTCTTTGTTTCAATTGCCTTTTGGTGCGTTTGTTCCCGAGCAGGCAGATATGTCTCAGTTGGAGAATGCACAATTTCCTGTAACACCGGTTTCGTATTTACCTAAAAAAATAAAACTGAATTCTGCAAAGCGGAATTTACTCAAACAAGCAGAGTTGCTTATAATTGATGAGGTAAGTATGTTGCGAGCCGATTTGCTCGATGCTATTGATTATGTATTACGTTATGTGCGACGTAAACGTTCGCTGCCGTTTGGTGGTGTGCAGGTATTGTTTATTGGCGATATGCTTCAGTTGCCACCTATTGTAAAAGAGCATGAGTGGAATGTGTTACAGCGATATTATAAAAGTTTATATTTTTTTGATGCACTGGTATTTCAACAACAAAAACCAATCGTAATTGAACTGGAACATATTTATCGTCAGTCAGACAAAGATTTTGTGTCAATTTTAAATAATTTGCGTACAAATAGTGTGTTAGATTCAGATATTGAAATTCTTAATCAATATGTTAAACATGATTTTCAGCCCGCTCAGGAGGAGGCTTATATTCATATAACTACGCATAATAAAAAAGCACAATTAATTAACGAGGTTGAATTGAGTAAGTTATCGGCACAATCACATTTTTATGATGCTACGGTAACGGGTGACTTCCCTGAACATATTTATCCGCTGGAATGTAAATCAGAATTTAAAAAAGGTGCACAAGTCATGTTTGTGAAAAATGATTATTCGGGTGAGTCTTTGTATTATAACGGAAAAATCGGAGTTATTCATTCAGTAACTGATACCGAAATTTTGGTGCGTTTTCCGGAATCAAATACAACTGTTTCTGTTGAACGGTATACATGGGAGCATAAGCGTTTTGAACTGAATAAAACAACCGGTGTGATAGAAGAAAAAGAGTTGGGAACTTTTACTCAGTATCCTATCAAATTAGCATGGGCTGTAACAGTGCATAAAAGTCAGGGCTTAACCTTTAAACGTGCTATTATTGATGTGTCTGATGCATTTGCTCCCGGGCAAATATATGTTGCATTGTCTCGTTTAGAATCATTGGATGGTTTGGTGCTTACGCAGCCTATTCACACAAGTGTGCCCGAACAAAGTAAACGGTTATTGCAATTTGCTAACAGAAAATTAACAGACCAGGAATTGCACCGTGAATATGAGCAAGGGGTGCGAAATTATGTGCAGTCGTTTATTCTTGAGGCATTTGATATTTCGGCTTTTCGTTTCGAAATAAACAAACATTTAGAAACGTATACCAAAAGTGCCCAGCATTCTCATAAACAACAATATAAACCTGAAGTTGAGAAAATACATGAAAAAACACTTCCGGTACTTCAAGTTACTCAATCGTTTCAGACACATATTCAAAAAATGTTTATGTCGCAGACAGAACTTTATATCGTACTCGAACGAGTACAGGCTGCGGTTACGTATTTTGAACCCGTGTTTGAAGAAATATCAAATAATTTTTTTGCTCTTATTCAACAATTACAATCGGAACGTGGGGTGAAAACGTTTGAAAATGAAATTCGTGCTTTGGAGTTGTCAGGCTTTAACCAATTACAAAAAATGCGTAAAAGTGTGCTGATTATAGAAGCGGTATTGAAAAATGAAGAAATACACAAACAAGATATGTTGCCGGCTTATGTTAAGGAGCAACGTAAAAAATTAGATACAAAAAAAGCATCAAAGAAAAAGACGAAAAAGACAAACAAAACGAAAGATTCACGCTCTACACGTGAAATAAGTTTTGAAATGTTTGATGGCGGAATGAGTATTGAGGATATCGCACAAGAACGTGGTATAAAACCTGGAACTGTGGCTCAACATCTATGTTATTTTGTGGCAGAAGGTATGATACTTATTGATGATTTGGTACCTGCTGATGTGGTGAAAACGGTGCAAAAATGTGTGAAGGCTTTACAAACTGCATCTCTAAAAAAAATAAAAGAACATCTTCCTGATGATTATACGTACGAGGATATTCGTTTTGTTATGGCTCATATGGAAGCGTACGGGGGTGTGTCTTTGTAAGAATTATTTGTATCTTGCATAGTGTATATACAAGAATCAAATTATGATTGCAAAATGTGTGGTGTTTGTAATAATTTAAGTGATTTTTGAAAGCATGCTGAGATGTTATTCTGCAATAAATGCAGGATTGATATATAATTAATTAATTACCAACGTATGACTGAAGAAGAAAAAAAAGAAATTCGTGAAATTATTGCTCGTGAAATTGAAAAAACGACTACAAAAATAGAAGAATTACAATCCTTTATAGAACCTGTTTCTCCTGACAATGCGATAGGAAGAGTTTCCCGGATGGATGCAATACAAAATAAAACGATTTATGAAGCAAGTGTGCGAAATTCTAAAGAACGCTTACGTCTTTTAGAGCACATACAGCAAAATCAATATGATTCTAATTTTGGTGCATGTGCTAAATGTGGTAAAGATATTCAAATTGAACGACTCCGTTTGCGACCGGAAATCAGATTTTGTGCTCGGTGTTTTACAAAAAAACAAGCCGGGAAGTGAAAAAGCGGTGCCATATATATATAGTATGCTTTTTGTGCGTAATCTGTAGTTCTGCAATATTGCATCCGGTACATATTTCTTATACAAAAATTCATATAGCACATGATACTTTACAATGTATAACGAAAATATATGAACATGATATAGCATATGTTTTGGGTGATGAATGGAAACAATTACCACAGAATAAGATAGAAGAAATATACAATAGAATGGTGCAATGTTATGCCAACAATAATTATGTGTTTTTGCAGTTAGATTCAACGAAAGTAGAAGGTGAATTTTATTGGTTATATGCTCATAGTATGCTTTCTTCAGACTACGATTCTGTTATGTATACAAACTCCATATTATGTGATATATTTGAGGAACAAAAAAATCTAAGTATTATTTCAGTTAATGCTCATGAAAATGGGCATGTTTTAGATTGTAAAAATCAAAATATAACTATTACTTTGTATTAATGAAACGTAGTATAACTTTTTTTGCACTTGTGAGTGTGTTATTTGTTCAGGTTGCTTTGGCAACACATAATCGTGCGGGAGAAATAACATATAAGCAAATTTCTGCATATACATATGAAGTTACCATAATTACTTATACCTATACGCCGAGTGAAGCAAACGAATACAGAGGACAGTTGCCGGTTGATTGGGGTGATGGTACCACAAGTTATGTGCAAAGAAAGAACAGAGTGTACCTTCCCGATAATTACACCAAAAATACATACATTGCAACACATACCTTTCCCGGACCGGGGGTTTTTGAAATTGTAATGGAAGATCCGAACCGAAACTTGGGCATAAAAAATATTTTTGATTCGGTAAATATTCCTTTTACCATATCTACAACGTTGAAAATAGATCCTGTTTTGGGAGGAAACAGTACACCGGTTTTGCTCAATCCGCCAGTGGATAAAGCAGCTTTAGGACAACGTTTTGTGCATAATCCTGCTGCTTATGATGTTGATGGAGACAGTCTTTCGTATTCTTTAGCAGAATGCCGTGGTGAAAATGGTAAAAAAATACCCGATTATTCATATCCGGCAGCAAGTAAAGAATTTCGAGTAGATTCGGTAAATGGTGATTTGATTTGGGATGCCCCGGTAGAAGTAGGCACATATAATGTTGCTATGCATATAGAAGAGTGGCGTAATGGAGTGAAAATAGGATTTGTTGCCAGAGATATTCAAATTGAAGTTTATGAATCGGATAATCAGGTGCCGGTATTTGATTCGTTACCCGATATATGTGTCCGTGCAGGAGATACTGTGCGAGTAACTGTGCGAGCTACCGATGCAGATGGTCAACAATTGAATTTAACTGCTCGTGGTGGCCCTTTGGAAGAAACTGAAACCCTGGCTCAGTTTAATGAAGCATCCGGTATTGGAGACGTTTCGAGTGAATTCATGTGGGTACCTGCAGCATCGGAAGTTCGTAAGCAGCCATATACAGTTGTTTTTAAGGCTGTTGATTCTGGAGCTGATGTGCCTTTGTCAGCATTTCAGTATTTGAATATACGAGTAATCGGCCATCCCCCGGAAGATTTAGATGTTGATTTTGCTTCGAATGCACATACTATTTCATGGAATGATTCAAATGCTAAAGATGTTGTAAGCTATGATTTGTTTCGTAGTAAAAAACCTGTTGCGTATACACCCTCGTATTGTGAATGGGGAATGCCGGATGAGTTATCAGATTCTTACACGTATGTTGGCAGTGCAGAACAAGGAGATACAAGTTTTGTTGATTCATATAATGACTGGGGTATCAGCCCCGGTTTTATGTATTGTTACCGAATGTTGTCTGCCTATGCTACAGATACTGTTAATGGATATATTTCCGATGAAGTGTGTATGTTTGTAGAGCCGGTTTTTCCAGTTATTACAAATGTGAGTGTGGAAAAATCTTCGTGTGAAAGTGGAGAAATGTTTGTTCGCTGGACAACACCTCAAAATATAGATGAAATGGCATATCCCCGACCATATGAATATACACTTCTTCGATCACGGGGATTTATGGATACAGAGTTCATTGAGATAGCTCATTTTTCTGATGAAAATGATACGGTGTATTATGACAAAGATGTATGTACCGAACAGTATCCGTATACCTATAAAGTCCAGATGTATTCTCGTATAGCTGATAGTTTAGTGTCAGTGTCGTCTTCTCCTGCGGCCTCTTCGCCCTTACTTACTATAGTGTCGAGCGATAGTCGTTTGTCTTTGCAAGTGGAGGAGTATGTTGGATGGGAAAATGATACTGTTTTTGTGTATAAAGAGGATTCTGCCGGGAATTTTGATTCTCTCGGGATATTTACTGATGGAGTGTTTGTAGATACTGCGTTAACCAATTTGCAGGAATATTGTTATTATGTACAAACATCAGGTTTTTTTGAACATGATAAATTACCGGAACGAGTGTATAATTATTCTCAAAAAATATGTGCAGAGCCGGTAGATACCACTCCTCCCGTGCCACTTGCTATGAGTGTTGAGCAAAATTGTGAAAAATATACACATACGATTTCGTGGGAATCTGAAAATGATGATGTAAAGCAAGTACGAATATATTATCGTTCGTGTGCAGATGAAAACTTTGAATTATTAGATGAGGTTGCAACAACAGAAGAATCTTACGTACATAGTTTTTCTTCAACCGATGAAACAATGTCTTCTTGTTATTATATAACCGCTGTAGATAATGCCGGCAATGAAAGTGAACCAACTGCCGATACATGTCTTTATACCTGTCCGGTATATGTATTACCAAATATATTTACCCCGAATAATGATGGTAAGAATGAAATATATGTTCCCGCAAAAAATAGATATGTGCAGAAAGTTGATATGAAGATATACAATAGTTGGGGTGATTTGGTATACGAAACGGAAGATCCCGAAATAAATTGGAAAGGGGTACATATGAGAACACAGAAAAACTTACCCGATGGTGTGTTTTATTATGTGTGCGATGTATATGAATACTGGTCTAATTGTACATTAGAAGCACGTGTGTTATCAGGAACCTCGTCATTCATGGCCATGCGAGCAAAGGTGGTACGCACGTCCTGGGCGGTTCGCAGCGGATCGGGGTTGCCGTCGACGCCCTCCGGGTTCACGTAGATCAGACCCATCTGCACCGCGGCCAGGGGATTTTCCAGGCTCTCGCGGTCGTCGCTCTCGTAGCGGTTGGAGCTTTCGGCCGCAATGCGTGGGTGAGCTCTTCCATAAATAGCGGATTGCCCGCGGCCCGCTGGAGAATGAGATCTTTCAGTTCCGGAACGATCTCGCCGCCCTCCAGAATCCCCTGGACCAGCTCTGCGCTCGATTTCAAGGTCAGTTGATCCAGA
>JAWOEL010000050.1:0-18670 GCA_046482735.1 Bacteroidales bacterium
CCTTTGTTTACATTGTCAAACATGAAGTATGAAACACGATAGTTTGATAAATCAATATATGCTTCTTCTGCATTTGTAAATGCTCTAAATAAATGGAAGTATGCGTTCGGACCCGCTTTACTCCATCCATATGTGAAGTTGACATGATTTCTACCGCCGTTCAGCCAACCACCTTCAGAAGAATTTTCAAACTGAACTGTAAAATCAACTTCCATTCCAGGGTTTACCTCAGTTCTGTTGCCATATTTATTAACGAGTAAAGAACGAGTTCCTAAAATGTCAACGCAGTTACGCTCCATAGTGTATGTGCAATTGTTTGGGTATTCATTACTTGTCCAGCCAAAACCATTTGAACATGAAATATCTGCAGTTTGGCATACTCGATTGGAAATTTTTGGAGGCACCACTTTTACGGTGTATGAATATGAGCCAGTAGTAGGTGCAATACCGTCAGTAGAATTAAAACCGGGTACTGTTCCAATATTGTATGTTATAGTATTTCCTGAAACACTTCCACCTCCACCGTCAATTATTTCATATTGAGGGTCAACATCAATCACAATTTGTGAATTTTCAGCATCTAAAGATCCGTAATTTCTATAGTTAAGAGTATATGTTACTTGATCGTCAACAAAAGCAAACGTTTTATTAACTGACATATAAACTTTTAAATTAGCACCTGCTTCAATATTTTCAGGAGCATGGTAATTGCCTGATAAGATACTCATGCCTAAAAGCCTGAACCATCCATGGAAGTATACCGGTTCAGAATCCATATAGTAGGCGTCATCAGGCAAACCAGGATCTTTATCATCCCATTTTAATTCAAGTTGTCTAAAAATATCAGCGATTAATTGTTCATCTCCATTATATGCAATAGCAGCAGAAGACGATCCTATTAAAAAGTTAGTCCAGTTTTTCGGTCCAGGAGTACCTCCATCAAACGAGTGGTATTGTCTTATCTGAGAAACTCCTTTTTGGTTGACAGCAACAGACAGAGGATCTGGTGACATTCCAAGTGCATCACAGATTCCATTATCTTTGAGAAAGGCTGCAACTGCATCAGCATTATCTTTCATGTGAGTAGTAGAACCAGTAGTATACTGGTGGGTCGTAGGGTTCCATTCATATCTACCATTACCCCTCCATAGACCATTGAGTATTGTTCTCCATGCCATTCTAAAACCTTCCCCATCTGCTGTTCCAACAGGTGGAGCTTCGGTGAAAGTGACACTTGAAGCATCTGGTGTAAAACCGCCAGCGTATGGGAGATGACCTTGAGATCGTATTTGTCCCATTACCCAATCGGTTGAGGCTTCAGCTCTACGGTATTGTTCAATGCACCATTGCGTACCTCCGTTTGAATCTAAGAAATCCGCAAATGAATGGTAATATGAAGGTGCAATGTAACTAGCAAAACTCTTATCTCCAGGACAAAAACCAGTCATGCTTCCGCACATTACCTCCGAGTTTGTTTTGATAGAGCCATCTAATTCAGCCCAATTTGTTGCTTCTCGTTGCTTATTCCCCCCTTTTGGGTAACCATCAACACCAATACTCCCAGAATTATAGCCTACAAATGTCCCATCAGCAGCATATCCACGAGTTGTATCAACTAAAGATGTAATTACCTTGTAGGCTTCTTCAAAGTAATTCATTTCTTTGGTTCCTCCTCCCTGGGTATTAACTGTAATACCGGAGTTTGCACCCCATTGTTTGTATGCAACAAGAAGTGCTAATGCAATATCCCAGTCACCATCGCCTGCGGAGCCTTCTGCACAGGCTTCTGCTAATGTATGAGTACCCCATTTATAGTCCGGACAGTTAATAACACCGTCTATATATCGAGCATCTTTTACCATAAAATGGTCGTGTGTGCGCATCCATAAACCATCAAAAGTTGTTTTATCAGCCATATATGCAGCTCCTAGCATTGAGTATCCTGCTCCCTCAGTGCAATCATATGGACAACCTCTATTTCCTTTTATATATTCTACTCCATCAACAATATCTCCTGTATAACGAAACTCGTTAGCATAAATTTGCCAAGCTTCGCGTATGGTTTTTTCCATGTCGCAATGCGTAACACCTTCTGCGTTATGTTTTGCAAGAGTTTTCCCCTCACCTCCAACTTCAGAATACTCTAAAAATTGAGGAAAAGGGAAGGTCGGATTCCCCGAGTTAATATCTACATGAACTTGACCAAACGAAAAGCTAAAATGTAATGTAACAATCAGAAACGAATATAATATTTTTTTGAACATAGTAATATACATTGTTGTTTTATAAAATATACAAAGATAAAATAATTTTTTCTACTATATATTACGACCTGTTTTTTTACGTATAAGTTGCATCCCTTAAAAATATAATTAGGTTTGTTTGTTATCAACAAAAAAAATGTATATTATTGTAAAAATATTTAACAGAGTAGTTTTTTTGTTCTGTATAAATATGATTTTTTTGATTAAAAATAGTGAGCACATTAAATTATTATGTTTTTTATTAGTGAAAAAAGAATATTTTTGTATGTTTGCATAATATGGCTCTATTTATATTAAATAAACGACAGGTGTTGAGAGAAATAAATTGTTATAAATAATACACTATATACAATGAAGAAGATATACCTTTTTGTAATTGCTTTTTTCCCTTTGCTTATAAGCGTAAGTGTATTACGTGCACAGGATCCGAATTTTTCTCAGTTCTACTTTAAAGAAGTATACTATAACCCTGCTTTCACCGGTATTAATCCGGGATTGCGAGGTACAGTTACTGACAGACACTTATGGGTAAATGTACCCGGAGAATTCGGAACGCAAAGTATTGCGGTTGATTACTACGATAACTTATTTGCACAAGGAGGGTTCGGATTGCAATTAACGAGAAACACACAAGGCGAAAGTTTTTTGAATACGTATAATACAGCAATTTCATATGCCAAGCAAATTCGTGTGTTGCCCGATTTGATGTTTCAAATAGGTGCAAATGCTCAGTACATTTACAAAACTATTGATTATAGTGGTTTAACGTTTAGTGACCAGTATGATCCGCGGTTTGGAGCTATTTATGAAACTGAATTCAGACCGCCTGATGATAAGAATTTTTATGAAAAAGGTGCGTTTGATTATAGTGCGGGTTTAGTTATGCGCTTTAATATTCGCCAAACGCCGGTTAAATATTTAGCTGCAAATACGTTTGGTATTGCATTTCATCACTTAACCGAACCGGATTTTTCGTGGTTGGATGATGGCAATGAAGCTAATTTACCTATGAAAATGGTAATTCATGGTGTTTCTAAAATTCGTATTAGCAGAAGTGGTTTTCATAACAGATTCTTTTTGTTAACTCCGGGGTTTATATATGAAAACCAAGCACCTTCGGAATTTATTTTTGATGACGAAGAGGCTGGTGCAAAAACTCTTTCTTTTGGTTTAAATGCGGTTATCCCTTCTAATATTTCATTTATGTCTTCTCTGTATGTCGGCTTGTGGAGTCGTAAACAGTATTGGAAACAAAATATGTTAGAGGATTTGGCTGATGATATTCAAAAAAAGGCTTTCGATTCTATGATTTTTACGGTGGGGTACATAAAATATTCTCGAAATAATAAACGTCTCTACCGATTTTTATATAATTATGATATGACTGTTTCTGCTGCCGGATTTGCAACTGGTGGTACGCATGAGGTTACTCTGAGTTTTGAAATTCATGATATTGCTATACCGGGTAGAGGTGTTCGTAAATCTGCGGTACCGCATCCAAATGATAAGTTTTTTAAATAATAGAAATAGTGCAATCTAATTATTTCTTTATTATAAAAATGTTGAACTAAATTAACTTTCTTTAGTTATTCGTGTATTAATTGTATGTTTTTTACTAAGCCTACATATAGTATGATATTGAACAGGCTTGGGTATACAAACGACCAATCTGGTATTATTTCTCGATATATGAGGGAGAAATCCGCATGGCATTCTCATATTACTAATACGAAACAATGGATAATAAACTTTTGTGAACAAAATTCTTTTACGTCTATTGCTGTTTTAGGTTCAGGTTGGTTTTTGGATGTTCCTGTAGAGTATCTTTTGCAGAAGTTTCATCATATCTATGTAATAGATATTTTACACCCGCCACAGATTTTGCAGAAGTATAAAAATCATAGAAATATTTCTTTTATACAAGCTGACGTTACGGGTGGGCTTATATATAAAGTGTATGAATTGTTGTATACGGATACCAATAATGAGTCTCTTGATTCTGTAATGTCTCATATACCACAATTTTCTATGCCGTATAATGTCGATTGTGTTGTTTCGTTAAATATATTGAATCAGCTTGATATACTTTTGTGTGATGCTATACAATCCAAGGTTGATTATAAACTTGATGGGTTCCGAAAATTGGTGCAGCAGGCACATATTTCTTTTTTACAACAGTATAATTTTTGTTTAATTTCTGATTGGGTACAGTATACTACAGATTTTCGAACACAGCTTACACGTCAGTTAAATCTTGTATATGTGCCCGAACCTGTATGTACTCATGCACAAGAGTGGGTGTGGGATTTTGATTCTCAAGGGTATTATGTTGATAATAGTTCGGTTTCTTTTTTAGTGAAAGCTTTTAGTAATACCTTGAATGATAAATAGTTAGTACTTGTGTGGAAAATTGTCTTTTTCTGTGTTAATTGCGTTGTTTGAGTATTATTCGAATATTATTATGTGGGTTGTATCTGTATTACTTTTATTTTCTGCACGATCTTGCACGTAAAATGTACAGAAAACAGTATCGTACACCATTGTCTGTGCACTATGAGCCATCTTAACGGATACTTTTGCTTTAATAAATTTTGTGTTGTTTTTATCTCGAATTTGAGGTAATTTATAATTATTTGTATCAGGTATAAACTGCGTTAACGGTTTGAAATTTCCATTATCTTTCACAAAAAATGTACAAAAAAAGTCATTTTCTGATGTGTTGCTTTGGCCATGACCAATATTTCCATCACCATCATAGAGCATGAATTCAAGCAAAACAACCTTTTCTGCATTGCCCAATTCATCTTCTGACTGATAACCGGTTGCTTGAATAAGCTCTATTTGTGGCTCCGGAGGATAGTCCGGATATTCTACACACGATGCCAGTAGTAGAAGCGATATGCAATATGTGAGAATATATATCCGCATTATTTATTTTTCTCTCATAAATATACTTATAGGAACACCTTTAAAATTGTATGTTGAACGAATTTTATTTTCTAAATAGCGTTTATATGGCTCGCGTACGTATTTTGAGTTGCTGCAAAAGAAGGCAAAAGCAGGCCATGCCGTCGGGAGTTGGGTAACGTATTTAATTTTTACATATTTTCCCTTAATCGCCGGTGGATGATGCTGAGCAATTGCTTCGAGCATTACTTCATTTAATTGTGAAGTCGTTATTCTCCGTTTTCTGTTTGTGTATACCTCTTGTGCTTCTGCGAGTATTTTTTGTAAGCGTTGTTTTTCTAGAATAGAGGTAAACAATATTGGTATATCATTAAAGGGGGCAAGTTTTTCTTTTAGTCGTTTTTCAAATTCCAGTGCTGTATTTGTGCTTTTATTCGGTATTAAATCCCATTTATTTACACAAATAATAAGACCTTTATTATTTTTCTCAGCTAAACGTACAATATTCATATCTTGCGATTCTATACCTTGTTCAGCGTCAAGTAATAAAATGCAGACGTCTGCTTTTTCGATAGATCTAATTGCTCTGAGAACCGAATAAAATTCTATATTTTCGTGAACTTTTTCTTTTTTTCGAATACCTGCTGTGTCAACAAAGTAAAAATCGTATCCGTATTTTTTATAATGGGTTCCAATAGAATCTCTTGTTGTACCGGCAATAGGCGTTACTATATTTCTGTCACTTTCGGTTAATACATTTAGTAATGATGATTTACCTACATTTGGCCTGCCAATAATAGCAATGTGGGGTATTTCCGGATGAGCGTCAGTGTCTTCCGTATTATTTTCCGGGAGTTTTTCTGTAATATCATCAAGTAATTCGCCTGTACCACTACCATTAATTGATGAAATACAAAAATAGTCTCCGAGTCCTAGTTTGTAGAATTCAACAGCATCGTACTGTTTCATGCTGTCATCTACTTTATTTACTGCAATAATAATTTTTTTGGATGTTTTACGAAGCATCTTAGCTATGGCTTCGTCATGGTCAGTAATACCGTTTATAACATCAACAACAAAAACAATTATATCCGCTTCATTTATTGCTAAACGAACCTGTTTCCTGATTTCATCTTCAAATATGTCGTCTGATTTTATGGTTAATCCCCCGGTATCAATTACGTTAAATGTTTTACCGTTCCATACTGATTCACCATATTGCCTGTCTCGTGTAACTCCGCTTGTTGAGTCAACTATTGCTTTTTTTGATTCTATTAGTCTGTTAAAAAGTGTAGATTTTCCTACATTTGGTCTTCCTACAATTGCTACAATTCCTGTCATATATTATTTTTTTACAAAGATAACACAAAAAACTTATTTGAAACGATATATGATTATATCTGTAGTAAAAATTAGTTTATAATTTCACCCGTGAGTTTAAAAATGTTTGTTTCAGATATGATGCAATTGTATTTTGCTTCAATTAATTGAATAGATGCACGTAAATATTGACTTTGAGTTGTTCTGAAATCAAATGATGAAATAGAACCTGCATCAAAACGCTTTTGTGCTAGTTCAAACTGTAATGCAGCTGTTTTTTGATTTTTTTGTGCAAGATTATATACAATTTTTCGACTTTCATACAATTCGTATTCTTGTACTATTTGATTTTCTAATTCGAAAATCATTTCCTGTAATTCAAGTTCTGTACTATGTTTTTCAATAGAACGTATCTGAATAGCACGTTTGCGGGTTCCTGCTGCATAAATATTGTAATTCAATGAAATAGATGCAAAAAGTTGTTGGTTGTCACTTTCTGTTGTATTGTTTGAATATTCTGTGTTATTCATATTATAGGTTCCCCCTGCACGTGCTTGGATGGTTGGATACATATCGCTTTGTGAGAGTTTCAGTTCTTGCTTTTTTACTTCAAGTTGCAGATATTTATTTTGTACGTGTGTGTTTTGTGTTGGGATTTTTCTTTTTAGTTCTTCGCGGTCAAATGAAATGATTTTCGGTTCGAATGTGTCGGGGAAAAGATATTTTGTCTGTGTTGAATCTGCAATAATAAATTTCAGATTTCGTATTGCAGTGTTGTACTGAGCTACTTGTTTCACATACTGAGCAGTGTCTTCTAACCATGCATTTTGTGCTTGTAATACTTCGAATGTAGTGGCAACACCCAGGTCTTGTAATTTCTTTTGATAATCATATCGTTCTCTCGAAACGGTTTGAATTTCTTCTATAGATTTTATAGCATGTTTTTGAACAAGAACTGAATGATAGGCTTGTATTGTTGAAAAAATGGTTCCTTCTATAAGGGTCTGTACATTACCTTTTGATATCTGCTCGAGATATTCAAGTTTTTCTTTTGTGATGACTGCCGAAAAACCATCAAAAAGAGTCCATTGTAATGCAATTTCGTTTGAAAAGCGTTTTTGTGTGTTATCATTGTTGTTTGGTGTTTTATCAATTGCATCATGATTAACGTGATTTGCTGTAGATGTAAAGGTAAGCATTGGTATACCTCCGGTGTTTCCCCAATTGTTATTTATAGAAGCTATTGTTTCGGAATTTTTTGAAATACGAATAGAAAAATTGTTTTCTAAAGCCAATTCTATTGCATGTTCAAGAGACAAACTGTCTTGCGAAAATGTGTGAATAGAAAATAGAATGCAGGTAAAAATAAGACTAATTTTGTGTATCATGATTGTGAGTCTAATTCTAAGGATTTATTACGTTTGAGTTCAAGTACATTTACATCAACCTCTTCGCGGGTTTTCTTTGTGCCGGTTCGAATATATGCTGCTATTTTTCGTATATCATTAGCTACTATTATCATAACCGGAAATAATAAGAGTAAGAAAATGGTGCCAAATAAAACGCCATATGCTAAAGAAAGTGCCATTGGTATTAAAAATTGAGCCTGAACACTTGTTTCAAATATTATTGGAAAAAGTCCGGCAGATGTTGTGATTGAGGTAAGCAGTATAGGTCTGAGGCGAGATTTTCCTGCTAAAATTGTGGATTCGTATATGGAATTTCCTTCGCGAACATAGTCGTTATAACGGGCAAGAAAGACCACCCCATTGTTTATAAGCACTCCTGTGAGAGCTATTATTCCGTGTAAACTCATAAGAGATAGGATTTTATCATGAAACCCGTGCCCCCATGTTGCACCAAAAATACCTATAGGCAGAATTAATAAAATAATAATAACCTGACCAATATTTCTAAAATGTAAGAGTAGAATAAGTATTATAATCATAAATGCCAGAGCAAAACCTTTTGAAATGCTTGCTCCCACTTCTTTACCAAACTTTGCCTGACCTTCAAAATTGAAATATACACCGGGAAATTCTGCTGATAATTTTGGTATTATATCTTCTTGTATGCGTGAAATCATATTGGTAACACTTGCAGTTGGATCGCTCATATCTGCTTCTACTCTGGTTTCGCGTTTACCGTCTATTCGATTTATCGCAACAGGACCTCTTTCTATATCTATCGTTATAAGTTCCGAGAGAGAAACGTCACCTTGTGCTGTTTTTATTTTCATTTTTTCTAGCTGACCAATATATTTTCTGTCTTCCGGAGGATAGCGTAGCCAAATCCTGAGCTCGTTTCTGCCTTCTTGTATCCGCTGAACTTGTTCGCCATAGAAACCTTGTCGTATTTGATTGGCAATATCTAATTCTGTTAATCCTAAATAATGAGCTTTTTCTTTTAGACTGATTTTTATTTCTCGTTTACCTAAAGGATTGTTTTCTTTTACATCTTTTAATTCTGAGTATGATACTAATTCATCAATAACTCGTTCTTTGGCTGCTTTCATTTTATCAATGTCGCGAGACTGTACACTTATAGAAATAGGAGCCCCCCAGCGATTTCTTGCACCAACCGAATATTTTTTCACTTCGGGAAGTTTTCCTAGCTTTTCCTGAATAGAAAATGCGATATCTTCTCCGGAAACCGGAATGCCTTCGAGTTCGATAGGTGATATATCTACCATGCCGGCATGTGCGCCTATTTCTTCGCCATTAAAGGCATATCCTATACGTGAAGAATAATTGTCAATTATTGGTATTAAACTGTCATATTTTGCAATTATCTCTTTTTTGTGTTTCTCGGTTAATTCTTGACTTGTTTCTTCAACAGCTTGCTCTACTCGGTATATGTAGTCATATGTTTTTTCGCTTCCGTCGCCGGGTGTAAATGCAATATTTACATTGAAATCGTCAAATGATATGTGCGGAAATATTGTTGTTTGCAGTATTTCTCCCCGAAATAGTCCGATGGTTAAAAGTGTAAAAAATGTCGGCATGCCTATTATTACAACATATCTCCATTTTATTGCCCATCGTATATATGTGTCATATATTTTTGAACGGAGAAATTGAAATATATTATCGATATATTTTTTTACTCCTTTTTCTTTATTATCGATACTTTTTTTATCTAAAATTTTGGGTGAAGAGAGGTGTGCGGGTAAAATAAAAAATGCTTCTATAAGTGAAAGTGCAAGGCATAAAATTACAATAATAGCCATTTCTACCATCATTTCCATGCGGCCACCTGCTAAGAAAAGCAGGGGAGAAAAAGCAACAATTGTAGTGCTTATAGATGTTACTATTGCCGGCAATACTTCCATTGTTCCATCTATAGCAGCGCGTACCGGAGATTTGCCTTGTTCAAAATGCGTATATATATTTTCGCCAATGACTATACCATCGTCTACTAAAATACCTATTACCAAAATCATTCCGAAGAGTGAAATCATATTTATGGTAACTCCCATAAAATTTGCGAGAATAAACATTGCGAGAAATGAAAATGGAATTCCCCATGCAACCCATAGTGAGAGTTTGAAGCTTAAGAACAAAGATAATGAGAGTATAACTAAAAGCAATCCTATAAATCCGTTTTCTAATACCATATTAAGACGTTCGAATAATCTGTCTAAATGTCGACGAAGAACGGTAAGGTGGACATCTGTATGTGTGTTGTTGAAGTTTGCAATGTATTTTTCACAGACGTTTGTTATTGTTTGTAAGTCTTCACTATTGAGTTTTTTTACATTTATATATAAAGCTTGTTTTCCATTTATTCTGGTTGGATAGTAGTTCTCGGTAACTTGTTTTTGGATTGTAGCTATGTCTTTTAGCCGAACAATGGCTCCTTCAGAGCTACCTCTTATAATAATATTTCCGATTTTTTCTGTGTCGGTACTTCGTGAACGAAGGCGAATGAGCATTTGTTGAAAGTCGTTGCGAATTTCTCCACCGCTCAAATCTTGATTGTTCATTCTCACAGCTTGTGCTATTTGATCAAAGGTAATGTTGTAGCGTAAAAGTTGTTCTTCTTGTATTTCAATAGCTATTTCAACTGTTGGGTTGTTCCAAATATCAATTTGGCTGACTTTACCTGTTTGTAGTAATTCGTCTTCAATTTGTTCGGCATGTGTTTTTAAATCAATAATATCAATATCACCGAGAATTGCAAAGCGAAAGGCATTGCTTGTATTTCGGACTTTGTAAACAGACGGGCGTTCGGCTGCGGAGGGGAAACCGGTAATAGCGTCAACTGCATTTTTTACCTCGGTTAGCACTTCATCTATATCTATATTTCCATTGATTTCTATGTTTACTCGTGCAGAATTTTCTCTGCTCGATGATGTGACTTCTTTTATGCCGACGGTACCATGTATAGCTTCTTCTATTAAAGAGGTAACTCCTTCTTCCATTTCAATAGGTGAGGCTCCGGGGTAATATACTTGTACAATAATATGTCGTGATGAGATTTCCGGAAAAAATGAAAGTTTCATGTTTTGTATGCTCAAAAATCCGCCGATAACTACCACGGCTATTATAATATTGGCATAAAAAGGATATTGTACAAAAAGGTTAATAATCTTTCGCATATTGCTTATCGTGTATATGTGTTAACGTTCATGTTTTCTTTTGCATGTATCAATGGTTCTATTATAACCGAATCGTTTTCCGGAATATCTTGTATTAGAAAGAAATCATTTCCGCTTTTTGTAATAGTTATTTGTGTTTTCTGTAGTTTTCCATTTTTTACAGAATATACTGTTGAATCGTTAAGTAGAGCGTTACGGGGAATTTTGAATACGTTTTTTATTACTTCGCCTGTAATTGATACCGTTACATATTCTCCACTTATCATTGTGCCGTCATTTTGTGTGGTGATATATACACTTCGTGCCTGCGTTTGTGGGTTCAGGTGATTTGCTATGCGTGCTACTTTACCATTCCATGTTCGGGTAGATTCGTTCGAAAAAATCCGAACTGACTGGCCGGGCTGTATCCACGTTGCTTTTTTTATATCTACCGGTACTTCCACTTCAAATATATCGTTTCGCATTATACTTATTATTTTATTGCCGGGGTTCATATATGCTCCCGGTTGGTTATATACCATTTTTATAGTTCCGGAAAATGGTGCGTGTATAGTATGTTTTGAGAGTGTATATTCCATTTTTTTTATTGAGTAGTATTCACTGAGAATGCCTTTGCTCGCAAGAAAAATTTCAATTTTTTTCTGTGAAAATTCGGGTAGTTCCGGAAATGTTTTATTGCTGCTGAGGCTATTGGTAAATTTTTCAATTTTAGTATATTCTGTTGGAAAATCTATTTCTATATCCGGAAGTACACGTGTAAATGAAGCGATGAATGAACTTTTTTGTGCTTGCAGTGCATACTTTGTTTCGGTTGTATTTATGTGTGCCAGTATATCGCCTTTTTGGAATGTGGTACCTTCTTTTAATGGGATGCTTCCGGCATGCAATTTTCCTACTGCTTCCGATACTATGTCTAATTCGGAATATGTCTGTAGTTGTCCCGATCCGGAAATATCTGTTTGGTGATTGGTGTATTTCACGGGTTTTATGAGTACGTGTGGTGTGTCTTTTTTTTGAATACGTTGTTTGTTTTCGCTTTTTTGGGATTCTAATATCTGAAGTGTCACAAAGCCAAGTGCAAAAATTCCAATAATTGCAATACTGCCTATAAGCCATTTTTTTGTGTGTTGATATGTGTCTTTCATGTTATTTCTTTTTTTCAAAAATAGGTTTTTTATAGTATTTATGTATCAAATAATCGATAAACAATCAATATGTATAGATATATACTGTTTTTTTTGAACAGTTAAATTTTTTCTGAATTCAGGTTATTGATTGTGCAAGTTTGTGGCATAAAATTTTGTAATGTGTGAATACAGATAAAGTCGTGAATTTTTTTCAAATATTGCATGGCTGTCATTTGGCATAAAAAGGGGGGTTATGTCTTTTTGTTCTTCTATAAGAATTCGTAAAAATAAAAACGAGTTGCGTGCATGTACGTTATCGTCAGCTGTTCCATGAATTAAAAGAATCGGTGCTTGCATAGATTTAGTGTAGTTAAAAACAGAACTATGTGTGTATCCCGTTTTATTTAACGTTGGTGTTTGCATGTATCGTTCGGTATATATCGCATCGTAAAACGACCAGTCTGTAACGGGGGCTATAGCAACCGAAGCGTCAATAGCGTGTGGATATTTTCCTGCACTAAGTAATGATAAGTAACCACCAAAACTCCAACCTTCTATGCCTATGCGTGAGGTGTCTGCGTGAGGTAGTGTATGTAAAAAGTTTATTGTGTGTGCAATGTCTTCGGTTTCTAAAGTACCTAATTGAGTGTAGGTCTGTTTTCTGAAATGCGAGTTTCTTCCCATCACACCTCTGTTGTCAACAGATACAACAATATATCCTTGTTGGGCAAGATATTGGTGCCATAGGTAATTGTATGAAAATTTATTGAGAACTGTTTGTGACGAAGGTCCGCCATATAAGGATATGATTATTGGATATTTTTTATTTCGTGTTATCTGTGGTGGCATTATTTTCCATGCTAGCAGAGAGTCTTCTGTTGTGTGCGGAATGCTGAAAAATTCTTTTTGAGAACACGTGTTTAAAAAATCTGTAAGATGTGCATTATTGAACCATTCATATTGAATAATACCGCGAGAATTTATAAGTGATACTTGTGGTGCTGTGTTTGCCGTAGAAAATGTGTGAATTCCATAATCAAGGGTCGAGTTGAACTGTATATCGTGAGTGCCGGGTTTTGTGCATATATTGGTAATATCTCCTTCTAAATGAACCGAAAAAACATATCGGTCTGTTGGAATATTGTTTGTAGCTGCATATATAATTTCTTGATGCGATTGGTTATATCCATATACATCGGTTACTACACCGCAATTTGAGGTGAGTTGTCTAATATATCCTTTCGTATAGCTGTATAGATGAATGTTGTTTTGTCCGGTGCGGTCATCAGTTACAATAAAAAATGATTCATTAATTGGAGTGAAATAAGTGGGGATGTCACAATATGCCGAGTGTGTATATGAATAAATGTTCTCTGTTGTTTGAGTATTGATGTTGTATGTGACTATAGAAATGTGTTGTTGTAGTCTGTCAAGTAAGGTTATTGCTATGCGTGCAGAGTCGATCCATGAAAATTCGGGTATATAATCATATGTCTGTGGAATAGATATTTTTTCCTTGTTTTGTGTATGAATGTTATATACAAAAAGGTCTACAGAAGGAATAGAATCTCCAGCTGCGGGGTATGAAAATGTAGTGTGTTTGGTTTTCTCTTCGGTATAGTATGGAATAGATACTTGTGGCACATTGCTTTCATTAAAAGACATATAGACAATAGCATCTCCTGTGGTATTCCATGCATAACCCGATTTTAATCCGAATTCTTCTTCATATACCCAGTCCGGATGTCCGTTTATTATACGATTTTCGGTACCGCTAGTTGTAATAGGGGTAACGGTATTTCGCTTTTTTAGATATAAATCATTGTCATAAAAAAAACAAATATTTTCGGTAGAAGTAGGGGAGTATTGAGGATTCTGAACCCGGATTGTGTCAAATAGTTTTGAAAATGTGTGTGTGGTTGTGTCATATTCAAAAAAGACCGCAGAATACGATTCTCTGTGTATTGGTTTTAACTGTGTTGCAATTAGCAGATGAGATGTTGAATGCGGTGGATACAAAAAACTTTGTGCGTGTATTGAATCGGGTAATTCAAGAAATACAGAGTGTTCTTGTTGGGTATAGCTTTTATGTACTATTTTGTTTTGGTACAGAAAAGAAAAAGCATTTTTGTGTGGAACATGTTTTATTTCTGGAGTGTACGCAGGGTAATAGTCATATGTTTCCCATATTTGAGAGAGCGTTAAAGCATCATTGTTTTGTGCCAGAGATTGTGTGCTCTTTCCAACAAACACACACAGGCATATACTTACAAAAATCTTATGCACATATATGCCTGTGAATGACGTGTTCATTATTATTAAAATTTAATGACGAATGTTTTCGAGAATAATCTCATCTTTCGCTTTTTTTCCTTCAGATAAATTAATAGCTGTTTCAATAAGAGCCAAATGAGAATAAGCCTGAGGGAAATTACCAAGTAGTCGTTTGGTTTTGAAATCAATATCCTCACTAAACAGCCCAAGGTGGTTGCTATAGGAAAGAAGTTGTTCGAAGATAGAACGAGCTTCATTTTTCTCACCAATAGCCCATAAACTGTTGATAAGCCAGAATGTGCATATAGTGAATGAAGAGCTTGGTAATCCAAAATCATCTTTATTTTTGTATCGGTACATGAGGCCGTCTACACACAATTCTTTTTTAGTAGCTTTAACAGTTTGAATAAAACGAGGATCACGATCGTCGACAAAGCCATAATTATTCATAAGTAAATTAGCCGCATCCAAATCGGTAGAACCGTATGATTGAGTGTAGGATTGTATTTCTTCATTCCAGGCATGGTTTTGTATATCGTGGCGAATATTGTCTGCCAAAAACTGCCATTTTGTAGCATGATCGTACATGGTAAGAATGTTTGCGATTTTTATTGCACGATCCATTGCAACCCAGCACAATACTTTAGAGAATGTGAAATGTTTGTTTTCTGAACGTATTTCCCAAATACCTTTGTCTGGCTTTTCCCAATTATCAGCAACTATACGAACAATACTCCGGGTAATAGTCCATAATTTTTCACTATTGTCCAGTGATGTTTTAAAATGTTCAAACTGTTGATAAATAACGTCCATTAAAATGCCGTAAATATCGTTTTGTTTTTGCATATATGCCGCATTTCCAATACGTACCGGTGCAGAATTTTCGTAACCCGCAAGATGATCCAGCGTTCTTTCTTCAAGCTTTTTTTCTTTGTTAATGCCATACATAATTTGAATTTTCTCATCTTTATCGGGAATTATATCAATGATAAAATTCATAAATCGTTTGGCAACATTTTTTTGTTCGAGTTCAAACATTATTTTTATAACCATAGAGGCATCCCGTATCCAGCAGAACCGATAGTCCCAATTGCGTTCTTCGCCTATGGTTTCGGGCAAAGAAGTTGTAAGAGCAGCTAATACAGCACCGGATTTGTCATAACTCAAAAGCTTGAGCACCAAAGAACTTCGCGATATTTCTTTTTGATAATGAACGTATTGGGTAATGTCATTTTCCCAGTTGAGCCAATACACCTTTGTGCGTTGCAATTTCAGGTATTGTCGTTCAGTACTTTGCAATAGTAATTTTTGATGATAACTTATTAAACAATATGAATCATAATCTAAACTAATTTCCCGACCTTCCAGAATATCATCTTTATCAAAATCAGAATACAGGTAGAGTGAATCATAGGGTTTTTCCGTCGTTACTGTTTTTATATAAGCTGCATGTTTTTTGTGTGTGCAATCTATGCCCGCATATTCGAGTTTTGGGTTATAGTTGATTTTGAAAGAAGGTTTTCCGCTAATTTTTTTGAAATAGCGAATAATATCAGGCGGGTTATATATGTGACTTCCCTGCCGATATCGTGGCATAAAATCCTGAATTTCAAACACGTCATTGCCGTTTGAATATGTTGTAGACAAAATGTTTGTTTTATCAAGATATTTCTGGGTAATAGTGTATGATTTATTAACTATTATATCAAAAGAGCCACCTTTTTTTGTATCCAGTATTTTAGCAAAAACCGATGATGAATTAAATTCTGGTAAACAACACCAGTCTATTGAACCTGTTTTAGAAATTAACGCTGCCGTCCCGCAATTTCCTATTACTCCGTAATCTAGCGTATTCATTATGTATAAAGTATATTAAGTTTAGTTTGTATTATAATCTTCAATTATTTTTTGTAAAAAATTTCGCACATCCTTGTATGTATCAATGTAGTATCGGGCAACAGTATTGCTTGTTCCTACTTTTATGGTGTATGCCTCTTTTGGTAAGTTTCTGAATAAAAACTCATCTGTCCAGTCATCACCAATAGCAATAATGCAATCAGAATCAGGGTGGTGCGAAAGGAAATCGTGAGCTGCTGCTCCTTTATTAATACCAATTGTTTTTATTTCTATAACCTTACTTCCTTCTAATATTTCAAGATTATGGTTAACAATTAAACTAGAGATATCTTCTTTTAATTCGAGAGCACGCAATACACCCAATTCAATATCAGCTCTTCGGTAATGCCACACCAAAGAAAATTCTTTTTCTTCAATTAAACTGCCAGGTGTTCTGTCAACATATGATTCCAGTACGTGGCGAATGCTTTCTTTCCATTCGAGCGATCCTACCTCTTTTGCAATCCATTCACTCCCACGGTCTCGTTGCCAAGCACCATGTTCTGCTATTAAGTTATAATTTTTCTCACCAAACCATGCATTGAATGTTTCTTGTGAACGCCCACTAATTAAAACAACTTCGGTGTTGGGGAGTTGTTGTAAACCATCAAGGATATTATATAATGGTTTATCAGGTTTTGCGTCAAGAGGGTCTTCAAAAAAGCCTTTTAAAGTGCCATCATAATCCAGGAATATAACCTGTTTTTTCGATTTGTGAATTTTATGTACTAAATTCTGAGACACTGTTGGGGTCATTTTTTTAATTTGGTATTCAGATAAGCGTGCACGTGTTTTATTTAGAGTGTTCATAAAATCGTTTGCCCATGCAAAAATATCATACCGTTTCAGTCTGTTTCTCATAGATATATTTGCCTCTATTTGTGTTTCTTCCGGTGTTGTAAGTGCCTGATAAATTGCATGTACAACATCGTTTATATTGTTTGGATTTACCGAAATAGCTTCGCCCAATTCTTTTGACGCTCCGGCCATTTCGCTTAAAATAAGCACCCCTTTATGATTTATTTGGGTAGCAAGATACTCTTTTGCTACCAGATTCATACCATCGCGAAGAGGAGTGAGCAGTGCAACATCTGATGAGGTATATAATTCAATAAGATGGTCAAATGGTACTGAACGGTAAAAATATATTATCGGACTCCACTGCATAGTACCATATTGCCCGTTAATGCTTCCTACAAGTACTTCAACCTCTTTTTTGAGGTTTTGATATTCTTCTACATCTGTTCGGGACGGAACGGTGAGTAATATAAGAGATACTTTTTCAAGATATTCCGGGTGCAACTCCAAAAAAGCCTTAAATGCCCGTAATCTGTTAGGAATACCTTTTGTGTAGTCAAGACGATCAATAGAAAGCATTAATTTTCGGTCTGCTGTTTCCAGCAAATATTTATCTAAATCCCGGTGTTCTTTGGAACGTTCCTGTATTGGTTTTGTTTGTGTATCGTATGCTTTGTCGTGAAACATTTGAAAATCTATTCCCATAGGGAATACATCGACAAAAACGCGTCTGTTTGTGTGGCGTATTTTATTAAATTCGACTTCGCAGCCTTTAAGTCGGCGTACCGAACTGATAAAGTGACGTGCATAATCGTATGTATGAAAACCTATTAAATCGGCACCAAGCATACCGGTTATAATCTCATCTCGCCATGGTAATATACGAAAAACTTCGTATGAGGGAAACGGTATGTGGAGAAAAAAACCAATATGTAAATCCGGTCGTTTTTCTTTTATCATTTGTGGTACAAGTAAAAGCTGATAATCTTGTATCCAAACAGTATCATCTTTATCTGCTTCTTTAATAATTGCGTCAGCAAATAGTCTGTTTACCTGGGTGTAGCCTTCCCAATACTTTTCATCAAAAACAGTGAATTGAGTAAAGTAGTGAAAAAGAGGCCATAATGTAGCATTGCTAAATCCATCGTAGTAATTACTTACTAATTCTTCTGATAAAAAAATAGGTTTGCACTGTTCTGTTTCGAGTTTTTTTATAACGTTTTTTTGTTTTTTTGTGTCGTCCGTTATCATTCCGGCCCAACCTATCCATACACTATTGTTCCGTTTATGGTATGATTTGAGTCCTGTGGCTAATCCTCCTGCCACTTGATGCCGTCCAAATCGCAATAGAGAACGCCCCACTAAGCACGGGTGCAAATACTATTATGTCGGGCGACATATACGGGAGTAACGATGAAGATAGATGACTACAAACCGGACTTTGACCCGCGAGAAGCCGCCGAGGAAGCGTCTGATAGCGTTTC